>JBGQGO010000164.1:0-10388 GCA_041497455.1 Blastocatellia bacterium
CCGAAGGCGGTCCGCCGGCACAGCTTGAATATGCACTTCACTCACCGCTTTCAAGAGACGGTCACTCCATTTGAACTGGAGGATGCTAGTGAGCACATAGCGCGAATCTCCAAGGATTTGCTGGGACTGGACAGTTCTTCGGTCTCATCGTTCGGAGTAACCTACGGAATAACCGACCGGCTGTACGCTAACGTCTACCGCTCACCGCTCTGTCAGCCTGGACTTTGCAAGACGATTGAGCTGGGACTCGGATATCACTTTCTCGACGAAGCGGGCCGGTCTCCAATTGCATTGTCGGCGTATTCGAGTGTTGAGGGCGATTACAATTTTACCGAGCGATACACCTACAACTTCCAGGTTATGATTGGGCGCAGTGTGACCAGGTTCGTCAACGTGTTTTTCTCGCCGGCCGCTCACATAAATGCTAACGGGAGCGATAGGTTCAAGGAGTTCTTATCTGCTCAGCCGCTGATCTCGAAGCTCAGGCTCGGCCGGCATTCAGGCTCGTTTGGATTCGGCGTTAATGCGCGCGTCCGGCCCACAACTTCGCTGCTCTTCGAATACACGCCGCGAGTCGGCTTCAAGCTGGGCCGGATAACTCCCGACTTCGATTCAACGATCGGACAGCTCACGGGATTCAAGAACGACTCCGAAGCCGAAATCGCATTCGGATTCGAGAAGCGAATCGGACGGCACGTTTTCTCTCTCACGTTTTCCAACACTCAAACGACCACAACCGCGCGGTACAACTCGAGCAACCAGGCTCTGCCGCCGAACAAGTTCAGCATCGGGTTCAACCTGTTTCGGCGGCTTTTGTAATCGGCGCACTCGGCCAACCTAAACTAGGAGATGTTCGAATGGTACATATTTCCAACGGGTTCAATGTGAAGTCCACGATGTTCAGGTGGGTTCCTGGATTCCTTTTCGTCTTAACGCTCGCTCTGTTTTCAGCGGGCTGTTCGAAGGGGCCCGCGGCCAATGAGCATGCAGATAAGAACACAAATGCCGGGAATGCGAATCAGCAGGATCAATCTGCGGCCGCGATGCCCTACAAGCAGCCAACGCTTAGGGGGGATATCGAGCGCATATCTCTCGCGATCTCGATGGCGCACGATGCGGCAAAGCTAAACAAGCCGCAAGAGGCCGTCTCGCTGCTGCAGGGTGCGAAGAAGGAAGTGGACTCGGCCCTGAGCCGCAAGCCGAGATTGAGTGACGAGCTTGAAGCCCTGAAGTCGGCGATCGATCGAGCAATCCCCGCCGTTGAGAGTCGTGGGAAAGAAGCGGAGATCCGGTTGACCGAGCTGCAAACGCGCATCGGCGCAATCAAGGTGAACAGCTTCGCACAATGAAGCGTGTCGAAGCGACATCAGCATAAGGCCGCTTGCCGTTGGAGGCTGCGGTGTGGCCCAGCTTCAATGCGACGGTTCTCGGCCGTCGCATCGTTTCTGGACTGCTCAATGGGATGGCGCACGTCATCCAGGAACGAGCATCTTCATGTTCAGCAAAAGCGTGGCAATGCCGAGGAACGAAAAAAAGCCCGCCACATCCGTGCACGTTGTAACAAAGACCGAGGAAGCAACCGCCGGATCAACATTCAGTCTTCTTAGCGTTATAGGAATCAGACTGCCTGCAATGCCAGCCACAATCATGTTGATTATCATCGCCACGGCGATAATGATGCCCAACCAGCCGTTCTTGTAGAATGCTGCCACGACCGCAGCGCAGACCATTCCGTTTATCAGTCCGTTGCCCATCCCGACCAGACCTTGCTTAAGGGTTACGCGCCCCGTGCCAACGAGTTCATTCGTGGCCATTCCCCTAATGATGACCGTCAGAGTTTGAGTGGCGGCATTACCGCCCATCCCCGCCACAATAGGCATGAGCGTTGCGAGCGCGGGCAACCGGCTGATCGAGCCCTCGAACCGCGAAACGACATATGAAGCAAGGAACGCAGTCACAAGATTCACAAGAAGCCACGGCGCGCGCAGCCTCAGCGAGCGAGGCGCTCTGGTGTCGATGCGCTCTTCGGCGGAGACACCGGCCAGCGCGAGCAGGTCTTCCTCGGCCTCCTCATGCAGAACATCAATCACGTCGTCCACCGTCACGATCCCGACAAGCTTGTCCTCATCATCAGTGATCGGAATCGCCAGCAGATTATATTCGGCGACTAGCCGAGCGACCTTTTCCTGATCGTCGCCGGTTCTCGCATTGATAACGTCGTGAACCATTAAGCGCTTCAACTGGGTCGCGGGGGGTGTAGTAAGCATCTTCCGGAGACTGACGACCCCGACAAGGTGGTCCCGTTTGTCGACGACGTACACGTAGAAGACCATCTCGAACTCTTCGGACCGCTTCTGGAGAGCCGCAACGGCCTCGGCGATAGTCACATCCTCATCGAGCGCGAAGTAGTTGCGAGTCATGATGCGGCCCGCGGTGCGTTCTTCGTGTTCGAGCAACTCGCGAACATCAGCCGCGGGTTCCGCTTCCATCAACGTCAGGACCTGGGCGGCGAGAGGATCGGGCAACCGCGAAGCAAGGCTGGTCGCGTCATCGGCCGGCATCTCGCTCAAATACTTCGCGATCTGCGCCGGCTCGAGTTCCTCAAGAAGTGGCAGGCTGTCGCTCGGGGACATTTCACTCATGACACCGGCGACATGCGACACATCGCTTTCGTCGAGCAAGATCTCGAATGCCTGAGCGCGTTCGGAACCCCTCAACGTTGAAAGCAACCTGGCAACTTCGACGGGATACGCTTTGGTGAGGATTCGCGCGAGTCGCGAGCGGGCGCCTCGGTGCAGTAGCTTTCGAACTACCGGCACCGTTATGGCTGAATGCAGCGCTGGTTTGCTTCGTGTTTCGATCATGGCTTGCCGTCCCGTGTGTGTGGTCTTGCTCTAAGCCTTCGAGAGAACTGCCGATGTACAAGCGCGAGGGACTCGGTAACGAGTTTGCACATCAGTAAAAGTCCTCCATCATATTGCACAGTCGTTCCCTACCGCAACGATTTACTTTGCTCAACGACCGAACTTTAGCGTTTTGCAGGGCGTAATCGAATAACAAAGATTCACGTAAGGAGGTAGCGAGAAATGGCAGATGAGCGAAATTCGTCTGGGGATGTCGTAATCGAAGAGAAGACCCCCGACAACGACGATATTCTGGTCACCAACATACCCAACGATGAACCCCAGCAAAAATCAGGGTTCGACGAGCTGGCTTCGTCGGTCAAGGAAGTGGCTCAGAAGACCGGTGAGGCATTCAACAAGGCCACCGAGTCAATAGGCAAGGCCATCGACTCGGCGCTCGCCGCCAGGGATCACGTTGTGATGGTACGCGTCAACGACGACTCGTTGAAGAGCCTCGATGCGCTCGTGCAGACGGGGATTTTCAAGAGCAGGTCAGAAGCAGCCGCATTCTTGATCAGCGAAGGCGTGAAAGCGCAAGCTCCGTTGTTCGAGCGCATTTCCGAACGCATCAAAGAGATTGAGCGGTTGCGCGCAGAACTCAAAGGCATCGTCAAGCCGGCGGAGACTCCCTAGAGGGTCAGCGAAGTCGATCGATCTGCCGCCAAGCGGCGCAGCAGATCGGTGGGTGAAGGCTCAACAGTGAGATCGCAAGCGCGCTCGAGAAGGGCGCGCTTTTTGTCTATTAGACGTGCAAAGTTTGGTGACGCCCCGCATTATTTGTATAATCTCACTGGTACATCCGAAGCGACACAATGACGGAGGCATTCATGCGGGCGACTTCCCTGCCGACAGAACTGAGCGAGATAGCTGAAAAGGTTGAAAACCAGAAACGCTTGTCATTCGAAGACGGAATGACATTGTTCCAATGCGACGACTTGATTGCTATTGGTGCGCTGGCGAATCAGGTGCGCGAACGAATCAACGGCGATCTCACCTATTACAACGTAAACCGCCACCTGAATTATACAAACGTGTGCATTTCTGATTGCGCGTTCTGCGGCTTCTATCGTCGTGTGCGCCATCCGGAGGCTTACGAGTGGTCGGTTGAGGAGTGCGTAGAGATTGCGCGGAAAGCTTATCAGGAAGGAGCGCGCGAGCTTCACATCGTCGGCGGTTTACATCCTCGGCTTCAATTCGATTACTACTCGTCGCTGCTCAGCGAGCTCAAACGAAACTTTCCGGATATGCACCTGAAGGCTTTCACAATGGTCGAGCTTGATCACCTGACTCGCATCTGCCGGATGACCGATGAAAAAGTAATCGACGGGCTTATCGCGGCCGGCCTGGATAGTTGCCCGGGCGGCGGCGCCGAGATTTTTCGGGACCCCACTCGCAGTCAGATATGCGCGCACAAGACGTCGGGCGAGCGATGGCTCGAACTCGCCGAGAAGGTTCACCGGCGCGGAATCCACACTAATGCGACGATGCTCTACGGCCATATCGAATCTATTGAAGACCGCGTGGACCATCTCGTGCGGCTTCGAGAGTTGCAGGACCGGACTGAGGGTTTCATGTGTTTCATTCCGTTGGCGTTTCATCCGAAGGGCACGGACCTGTCGCACCTTCCTGGGCCAAGTGGGATTGACAGCCTCAAAACCATCGCCGTATCCAGATTGATGCTCGACAATATTCCACATATCAAAGCGTACTGGGTGATGCTGGGCAAGAATCTTGCCCAGGTTGCGTTGCGTTTCGGCGCTGACGATCTCGATGGAACCATAAACGAGGGAGGGTCGCTTATGGAGTCATACCTGGCCGAAGGCAATGAGAACCAGTTGACCAAGCTCGGGATCGAGGAGATGGTCCGCGGGGCGGGCCGCATACCAGTAGAGCGAGACACCCTGTACAATCCGGTGACAACACCTGAGAATTCACCTCACGTGGAGCCCTCTCACCCGGCCCTTCGAGTTTTGCATTAAGTTGTTCACTTAACCTTCCTACCTTGAGTCTTGCCTGGCGTTGCTGGTTATTATTTTGAGCCCGGCCTCAGCGGCTGGTATAATTCGCCACGGAATAATCTAGCAACGTTTTCTTTACGGTACGGAGGAGTCAATGGGCGAGTCAATAGTGTTGGGCGTCCCCGCTAATCCAAAGCAGGCGCGCAGCAAACAGACCAAAGAGAAGATAGTTCAAGCAGCTATTCAGTTGTTCCAAGAGCGCGGGTACGAGAAAACCACGTCTAATGACATAGCATCCGAAGCCGGCGTAAGCGTCGGTTCGTTTTACGTTTACTTCACTGACAAGCGCCAACTACTTTTGACTATCTTCGACCGCCTTGCCGATGAACTATACAAGAACGTCTTTGACGGCCTCAAACCAGAACACCTTTTCGATTCCGCCTTGAGACGAAGGATAAGGCTAGCCGTAGCCAACACGATAACCGACAAGCAAAAACACTCCGGGCTTCATCGTGTTGTTTCCGAGCTTCTGCTTAAGGACGCCGACTTTGCTGCACGGCATAAGGCTGTGATGTCGCGGTCGATCACGAAACTACACGAACTGATATCGCTCGCGCACAAGGCCGGACTCACGTGGGACATCGACGTTGAGGCGGCGGCCTTTATGGTACAGAGGGTCGTGTTCGACATATCCCAGGACTACGTGACGGGTTGTTGCGAATTCGACAAGGATCGTGCGATCGACGCACTCGCCGATATGATCTACCGGTTTGTGTTTAAGCCGCGTGAGGAGTGATCTAGTCTATCAGGTCCGTTTTCAAGTTGGCGCTCAAGTCGGTGATGACCATACCTGGGCGCACGTACAATCGACACGCCAAGGCCGACTTGATCTCACCGTCCTCTGCCTGGTACCAGACTTGGCAGTTAGTACATTCGCCGTTCCAGCAATAGTCACCGATCGAAACCGCATCCGTCTTGATGTACTGAAAGCAACGAAGCAACTTGTTCTTCTCGGGCACCATCGTCCGGTTACGACATAGATCGATCTCTACCAACTCTTCAAATCTCTCAAAGAGTCCTTCGCTTAGATCCGAACAATTCAAAGGTCACCTCCCGAAGAGGCAGGAAAGACGTGTGGGGGTTGCGGACGATTCTACAGGAGGCTCTGGAATCAGGCAAAGAAAATCAAGCGGGTCGTTCTCTGATCTCGACCCTGTCATCGAACCCTATGACGAGCGTGTCGGCGATCCCTACAAACAAGCCGCACTCGATTACCCCTGGCAGAAGCTTGATTCGCTTCTCCAAAGCTGCGGCGTCTTCGATAGGACCAAATGCGCAGTCGAGTATGTGATTCCCGTTGTCGGTCACAAATGGGATTCCGGCGTGGCGGCGGAGGTTGGCTACGCAACCGAGGCCCGTCAGCAGCCGCGCCGACAATGTCCACGAAAAAGGTAAAACCTCTACTGGCAGGAGCCGTGCCTGGCCAAGCTTTGAAACCAGCTTAGTCTCGTCCACCAATATGACTCTCTTTGCCGAAGCGAGCGCGACAAGTTTTTCCCGCGTGAGCGCGCCACCTCCACCCTTGATCATATTGAAATCCGGATCGACTTCGTCGGCGCCATCCAGAGTGATGTCAATTGGACCCGCTTCATTCAAGTCCACAAGCGGTATTCCGAATTCCCTTGCCATACGCTCGGTCGCAATCGAGGTGGGAACCCCTTTCACCGAAAGGCCTTCTCGAACTCGCCGCCCCAGTCCCTCAATCGCAAACTTCGCTGTTGAGCCAGTCCCAAGGCCAACTATCTGGCCATCGCGGATCAGCTCGAGCGCGCTTTCCGCGGCTCGTTTCTTTGGTTCGTCCATGTCTTTCATTGGATTCGCGCGCGTCCCTTCTCACCGAAACAACTGCCTGACAAACTGGCTGCGATTGGCGCGGCAAACATACCATCTTATGTGAGCGTGATCAAATGCTTCCGCAAGGTCTGATTGTCTCCCGCGCTCGCTCGCTGCGCTTGGCAGCACCCGACCACTTTGTTACACTACGGACGCTGTCGGACGGAGTCCGGCGGCCAACTAAGGGAGAACAAGGTTGGAAGTTAAGATATACACGAAGCCAGGTTGTCCATATTGCGCGAAGGCTCGCGAGTTTTACACGGAGCGCGGCATCGCTTTCCAGGAGTTTAACGCGCAAGACAACATGAAATTCCGGGCAGAGATGCTGTCGATATCAGACGGAGATCCCACCGTGCCGGTCATCGTCGAGAACGGACGGCTCAAACAGATTGGATGGGAGGGTCGTGGGTGAACCGTCCACTGATGCCGGGCGGTCGTCCGGCTTGAGGAACTAGAAGCTTCGAACAAATCACCATGACAACAACTGCAACAGAGCGAAACTTCCAAGGCCCGTACAAGCAATTGCTGTCTGAACTCGCGAGTCTGATTGACTGGCTCCAGAGCGAGCACGATAAGTCATACGTCAAGGCTGGTGACGACAAGGTCTATGCTTTTGGCGGAGAGGGTTTCGTGGTTGTCCTGGACGAATCAGTTTGGGACGGGCTGATCGAGCTGGTCACACCTAAGGGCGGTGTTTCCATTAAGCCGGGAGATGACGGCAAGATCAGCGTAACATCGGCGGCCGAGGGCGAAGCGACCGTGAAGCAACTCCTCAGAGACGGGATCGACGGGATCCGAAGGGCATATGAGAACCGCTATTGGAGCACGCCGAAGACGGCTTCCCAAAACATCTGATTGCAAAAAGGCTCGCCTCGCTGCGCGGATGAATCTAGTTCCGCTCACCTAACACCTTCAAACAGGTATCGATCAAGTTTTCAGGACTGGATTCAAACACTAACTCGGAACAAGCGGGGTTGCTTGATAGTGCTGCGATTTCCTTGATCTGATCTGCTACTCCACCCGTGCCCTCGAGCACTCCTACTACTTTCCCCTCGTCATACGCGATAGTGAACTCGTTTAACGTGCCGATCCCGCCTCCGAATATTATCACCACGTCGGAAGACCGCACGTTGATCACGTTTCGCCCTTTCAGACCGAAGCCCGTATAGACGATCACATCGACCCCATCGTCCGGAAGTGAGTACCGGGATGTGTGCTCCTCTCTCGAAGAAGCCGGCGAGATCCCGACGGTCAAGCATCCTTGTCTTCGCGCCGCACGAGAAACAATGTCCGGAAAACCCGTCGTAGCGCCCGTTACCAGCACACAGCCACGCTCGGCGACCACTTGGCCTAATCGCTCCGCTAACCGTGTCAGCCGCTCCGCCTCGGACCCGCTCATTTGCGCGCGCGATGAACCCATCAAGCCGATCTTGGGTTTCCTATGTAAGTCGCTAATACTCTCCACCGTCTCGTTCCTTCGGTAGACTCAAGAAATCCTCGTCCTGCACAACTTCAAGTAAAACCTTAAAGAGACTGGACCCCCAAGAATGCACATGAAGCACGCCGAAGTGCCATCTCATATCTTCGCCACTAAGCTCTTCTGAAAAAAGGCAATTCTACAACTATGGCGGGAAGTGTTCCAGACACACCTTCAATCTCAAGACTGTTGCCGACTTGAAAGAACCCATACTTCAAATAAGCCAGCGCAATAACTGAACCGACGGTCGAGGATCGAAGCGCGCTGGTGACGAATCCGATTTCCTTTCCATCCTTCTTTACTATGTCCCCTCGGCTAGGCACGGCATCAATACCTATCGCGAGACCGGAGAGCTTCTTGCTGACATGGCCGCGATAGGTTGCCATTGCCACTGCCTCCTGCCCGGTATAGCAGCCCTTTTTGAAGCTGACTGCGTCCTCGATTCCAGTCTCAAGCAGCATGTTTGTTTCATCGACGTCGACTCCATAGACCGGAACTGCCGCTTCTATTCTCAACGAGTCCAAGGCCTGAAGACCAACCGGGACGAGCGAGTGAAACTGTCCCTTGAGCAAAATGAAATCCCAGACATCCGTGAGCGCCGAGTCCGTAACGAAGATGTCGAACCCATGTTCCCCAGTGTGCGAAGCCCGCACAACCAGTGCGCGATGGCCTGCGATCAGCGTCTCGAACCAATCGTGTTCATCGAGCTGCGGCACCGGTTCAAAACATATCTCCTTCATGATGAGGTGCGACTTAGGCCCCTGCACGGATAGAAGCCGATATTGCTCGGAGACATCTTCAACCCTAAAGTCACCTGCATAGGAAAAAGGGGATACATAGCCGAAGACCTTCGCGTGCGTCTGAGGATCGTTGATAACCAGAAACTCCTGACCCAGATTCAAGACCCGGCAGAGCGCTCTGACCTTGCCGTGACCGGTCAAGAAGGCGGCTCGCATTCCCTTTCCTGCTGCTAGGGTTTTCACATCGTTACTCACCAAGCCGTTGAGGAACTGGACGGCTTCACCTCCCCAGACCTTGATCGACCCGCAATAGGACAGGTCTATCAACCCAGCACTTGCTCGCACCGCAAGATGCTCTTCTGACACGTCAGAATAGGACTGGGCCATCTCCCAACCATGGGACAGATCGAATCGCGCTCCGATTTCTCGCTGGCGCCTCTCCAGCGGCGTTCTCTTAATAATCTGTTCGTTAGCTTCGGCCATTGTCTCTCCCGATTCTCTGAGTGGCCTGGGAGCTACGTCTTCGTTCCAGGGCTTCAAGGCCTGCCGCCCATACACTTAAGGTGGGGCCTTATGTGTCGTAGCGTCGACCCCTCAGGTATTATCTTTCAGGTTTTCGTTCCGACTCCCAAAGGCGGCTTCGATGTTTAATGCTCCCGCTCCTATTTCAACTACTTCGAGGGTTGGTCTTGTAGCTTGATCACTCCATCTCAGGAGTTGATAATCTTCCTTAGCGCTAGCACGGAACTTCAAGTTGGGATAACGGACTATCCCGTTCTTGTCGATCAGGTAAATCGTTCGCTTGTCGATGCCGCCCAACTGGAGAGAGAGATGGCGTAGGCCTTCGCCACTCCGTGGTCGTGATCCTGTAGCAAAGGCCTAGTCAAAACGATGAGTTTTCGCCGACTCATGATGATGCGTGAAAACGTAATCACCACTGATGCCGCTACACGCCGAGCATTGAAAAATGCGACGAGGCTCCCATCAGGAACAGCATGGGTACGGACAGCCAAGTGTTTGTGCGCGACGCCAAAAAAGCGATCCGGCCCAGCTTTGCCGATTCAGGCGGAATGGCTGTGCCATTTTCAGCATTGTCAGCGGTCCAGGATATTATTCGCTTTTGGTTCGGCCAAATGATGCCCCAGACGTTGAACAACATCAGGAGCCCGAGCGCTCCGCCGAGACCAATCGAGTAGGATTTATTGCTGCCGTAGTCCGCGAGCTGCGACTTCAGCCACCAGATGATCAACAGTGCCATGATGATCATTAGCAGGACAACGATTAGCGCAAGCGCCCAGCCGTTGTTTACTCTCTTAACGACAACCATCTCGATCGCAAATGTGACGACCGGTATTAGCAACCAGACAAGGAGCACCATCCAGACATTCTTCCCTGCATTGTTGGAGTCCGCCTTCAG
>JBGQGO010000165.1:0-10363 GCA_041497455.1 Blastocatellia bacterium
GACCAACGGGCGACCCGTCGCGCTTCCAATCTCCTCATCGCAAGTGAGGAGCAGCGTCACAGGGCGTTGAGGAGCAAGAGCAAGGGCAGTTAAGCAGCGCAAGACTTCCAGGGCGATCATGCAAGAAGCCTTCATGTCGAAGATGCCCGGACCATAGAGCCGGTCTCCTTCTGCGCGAAGCCCATGCTGCGCGCTCAACGTGCCGCCCGGATGGACCGTGTCCGTATGACCGAGTATCAACGTCGCGCCATCGCTTTTCGCGTCGTCGCAGAAGGCGCGAATCCGAAGGTGCTCGCCATAATCCGGACTGTTGACTCTCTCAATCGAGCCTACAGACGGGATTGTACGCGCCACGTTCTCCAGCAGAGCGACGGCTGCCCGACTGCCTTGAACATCGCCGGACGGAGACTCTATTTCTACGAGACGGCAGATCGAACTTACGATCTTATCTTGTCGTCGCGCAATGAAGGCGCGCATCGCCATCAGTTTGGAAGAATCAAGATCACGCACCATAATACTGCTTCAAACTGCTTAACGCGGCCTCAATAATTCGAGTTGAAATGCAGTAAATTTCCCGCAAAGGTGAACCACAAGAAGCCGAGGCACACCAGCACAAAGAGGGTGGCTTGGAGCTTGCTCCAGATTCTCTTCTCCCGATTCCGCCAAGACTGGATCGCGTTATAGAGCACCACCAGCGTTCCAATCGCCCCGAGAACGCCAATCATCTGAATGAGGTGAAACCACACATTCCCGCGATCACTGAAGACCTCGAGATGCGTCAGCCCGTAAACCACAAGACTTATCATCACCACTGTAAAGACCAGGTCCACCGCAAAGACGAGCCGCACGGCTAGGCGCAAACGCCGCTCCCGTCGCGTCTGCTCTAGCTTGTGTCCGTAGTGTCTCCTCACAAACCACGCGACCGGCCACAACACAAGTGTCAGAAGCATGATCAAAAGCGAAATCCCAATCACTGGTAAGAGAATCTTATTGTTCTCGAATAGCCCAACTCGTTGACCGACAAAAAACGGGTAGGGCAAGATCATCTGCATGCGACCACCCGAGTCCGGGTTGAAGACAAGCTTGTCCTGCCCGTTCTCCTCGAGAAATGTCATTGGACCCACTTCCCGCCATCGTTTGGCCTTCCCGTTCGGGCCTGTTAGCTGAGCGACTTCGATCGTTTCGCCTTCAGCCGGTGAGACGGTGAGTTCTCCGAGCAGCGTTGTTGCCTTCAAGAACGAAGCGTCACTCCGCCGGCTTAGCATGTAGGTGCCGCTGACCGCAATGGCGTCTTCTTTCGCGCTCGCCATCGTAGGCTGGGAAGGAGGCGTGTAAGGGAAGTAACGAGCCAGGAGCGCTTCCCACAGTATCGTTCGGGGCAGAGGGTTTCCGCGCCCCTGGCTGTTGTGCGACACAAAAAATCCAACGCTCGCGTCTGGAATCAGGTGCAGGTCGCTATGGAAAGAGACGGTGTCTCCACCATGTCCGATGATCCGGTGTCCGTTACGTGATTCTTCGTAGAAGCCGTAACACATCCCGTTGGCCGCCTCGTCTAAAGCAAAAAGTCTGCTGTGCATGAGACGCGCAGTCTCCGGGAGAAGTATTCGTGCGTCGCCCAGTTGTCCGTCCTGCAGATGCGCCATCATGAATCGAGCCATATCGGTGGCAGTGCTGCTCAGGCTTCCGGCTGGCGCGGGAACCACTACTTCAAACGGCTTCGGCCCCTCAGAAGCCAGCTTATAACCGTTAGACATCGATGGAGCCAGCTCTACTGGTAAGGGTTGAGCAAAAGTGGAATGAGTCATGCCCAGCGGCTTGAATATGTTCTCTTCGACATACTGATTGAACGGAATACCCGACACGCGCTCGACGACATATCCGGCCAAAGCCGCCCCGTAGTTTGAGTAGGCCGGCACGGTTCCCGGAGCATATATTCGCGCCGGGATATGTGTCTTCAGGTATTCCCCAAGATTGGGACTTTCAGAACCGGTCCTAATCAGGTCTTTGATTTGCTCCTCAAATCCCGGAGTGTGCGTGAGGATGTTCTTCAGCGTGATCGGCTTTCCGAATGCCTCCGGAATCTTGTAATCAATGTAATCGTTCACATCGCGGTCGAGGTCGAGCTTGCCCTGTTCGACCATCTGCATCACCGCCGTCCAAGTGAACAGCTTGGAGACTGAACCGGGTCGGAACAACGTCTCCTCAGCCGAGACGGGCTTTTTCTGTTCGTAATCGGAGTAACCGTACCCTTTTGCGAATAACAGCTTTCCATCTTTGACAACCGCGACTGTCGCGCCCGCAATGTCATCGCGTTCGAGTTGCAGGGGCATCACACCGTCAAGAAAAGTCTCCAGGTCCTGAGCCGTCAACTCGTGGGTGCTGGTAGGCGTTTTCTCAGCCGGTAGTTGCTCAGTTCCGGGCTTACTCGGAGCCTTTGGCAAATTCGGAACTTGTCCCGCCACCAACGAGGCGAGAACTAAGTTGAGCAGGATTAAAGCCGTCAGTTTTCTCATAAAGATGCTTTCTCCGTGCTGGCATACTTCTTGAGCAGGTCGATCGCACGGTCGGCCAGCTTGAAAAGATGAGCGTGCGCGCTATTGCCATTGGTCATGATGGCGAAGCCGAGCTTTCGGTCACGATTGCCGAGCAAGAAGGCTGTATAGCCTGGCATGCTACCGCTGTGCGCGATGTAGCGCTCGCCATCGCGCTCCTGAACCCACCACGTCAGCCCGAACCCGGCGGTGTCATTCCCCCAAATGCCTTCGATCCCGCCCTTAAATTGATCATATTGGCGCGTGAACATCTGCTCCAATATCTGTTCACTGATAATCCGTTTGCCCTTGAAGACTCCGCTGTTGAGGTTGGTGATCAACCAGTTGGCTTGATTCAGCACTGTTCCATAAACAAGTCCCGCCGGCCAGATCGCCCCTTTGAAGCGCATCGTCGCTACCTGGCTTTCCGTCTTTCCGTCCACTGTGTACGGAACGGCCAATCTCTCCCCCATGTCCGGGGTTGGCTCAAACGCGGTGCTTGTCATTTCGAGCGGCGTGAAGACGTGCTCCTGGATATATTGCTTGTAGGGAACGCCCGCAAACTTCTGTACGAGATAAGCGACCAATGTAAAAGCCAGATTCGAATAGACGACAGAAGTCAGCGGAGGTTTGGCGACTTTGAGCGATTTGCGCAGATACTCCTCGAGCAGCGCCGGCGCCCTGTCGGCCCACACGGGAACCAGGCCGGCTTCACCACCAGGCAGGCCCGAAGTGTGAGTCAGCAGGTGCCGAAAAGTCACCGGGTGTTGGGGATCTTCGTTCTGAATCTTGAATTCGGTCAGGTAATCGTTGACCCGATCATCAAGCTTGAACTTACCCTGCTCCATTTGCTGGAGCAAAGCGATGGTGGACATCGCCTTGAAGGTCGAGCCGATCAGGTAGACCGTGCTCGGCGTAGCGGGTGTGCGGGCCCACAGATTCGAGTAACCGTAAGCGCCAGTCCAGATCACTCGATCGCCGGCAATAAGCGCGATTGACGCCGAAGGAATGTTCCCTGCAAGCAAAGCGCGCTGAATTTCAGGTTCGAGGTCTGCGACAACACGATCAATATTGATTGTCTGGGAGATAGCGGGCCTGGAAGCGGTCAAGAGTACCGCCGCTATGCTGATGGCGACCAGGAACCCCTGCCGCAGGCGAGTGTGTCGCCGAGTTTGAAGTCTGAATTTCTTCACGCTTGGTTCCTCCGTCCCGAAGAGACAGTAAATTCCATCCTGCATTTCAGTGTTTCGTCCTTCATTCGTGATTGTCATTGATGGGTCGTCAACTCGGCGATGACAATTGAAAACTTACTCCAAAAAACTCTGCCGAAGTTCCCCATCACTGCCGCGCAGACTCTACCACCGGCATTGCGATGTAAGAAGCATGCTGGCCCGAGCGGAACACTCGCTGGGTCGCTCGCTGAAAATCCGACTCTTTAGCGAGGAAGATGTTCGCCACGAAGCGCTGTGGATTGCGGTCGATCACCGGAAACCACGTGCTTTGCACCTGCACCATGATCCGGTGACCCTTCAGGAAAACGTGATCATTGGCAGGGAAATCGATCGCGTAATGCGTCACTGCGTCCGGCACGACCGGTTCGGGCTTTTCGAAGCTGTTGCGGTAGCGCCCTCGGAATACGTCGCCCGCGATCATCAGTTCGTAGCCGCCCATCTTGGGATCGGGCTGATACTGCTCAGGATAAACATCGATGACTTTCACGATCCAGTCGCTGTCCGTGCCCGAGGTCGACGCAAAGAGGTTGGCCGCAACTTTCCCCGATACAACGACGTCATCCTTAAGCGGTTCGGTGGTCCACGTGAGCACATCTGGCCGATGATCCACGAACCGCTGGTCCTCGACCAACCAGGTCGCCCATCCCGAACGCAGCTCAACGGGTCGCCGACGGTAGGGAACGGGGTTCGCGGGGTCCGAGACGTAACTATCGAATGCCTCCGTAGCAATCTTGGGTGGAGGGTCGAACGACAGCTTTCCATCTGCCTGAAAGTAGAGCTGCCGCGCAACGGCGTTGCGTTTCGGCGGCCACTCGTCGTGCCGCACCCACTCGTTCGCGCCGGTCCTGAACGTCAGCGCCTCAGGCAGATCGAGGGCGCCTTTTCCCTTCAGGTGATATGCCAGGAAGCGCGCCAGAACGTTCTTTCGATAGTACTCCGCGGTCTTACTGCCGAAATCGACGGGACCGAGTTTCTGCCCGTCGCCTCTGGACCAGCCGCCATGGTTCCACGGGCCGACGACGAGGAAGTTCCTGTTCGCCGAATCGTGCCGCTCGAGCAGTTCATAAATCTTCAGTGGGCCGTAGAAATCTTCCTGGTCCCACCAGCCCGCCACATTCAGTGTCGGCAAAGTCACGCGGTTCAGCCATGGCGCGAAGCCTTGCCGCTTCCAGAACGCATCGTAGTTGGGGTGGTTCACGAAGTCGTTCCAGGTGGGGAGCCGGTTGTGGAAGTACTTCGCGTCTGCATTCGACAGCGGCCCGAGGCCCAGATACCACTCGTACGCGTCGTAGCTATCGATGACTGCCGCAACGTTCGAGATCTCTTTCGACGATTCCATCATGTACACATACTCGAAGCCATAGCTCAGCCGGAAGGCGCCGTTGTGGTGGAAGTCGTCGCCGATCCACATATCCGCCGGAGAGGCCTGAGTGACGGCGGCTTTGAGCGCCGGATGCGGTTCGAGCATTCCCATCACGCTTAGCCACGCGCCGTAACTGGTGCCTGCGATCCCCACGCGCCCGTTGTTGTTGGGCACGTTCTTGAGCAGCCACTCGATCGTGTCATAGGTGTCGGTGCTTTCGTCGATCGCCTTCTTGTCTTTGGGATCGCGCGGCTGTCGGAGCATGACAAACTCCCCTTCCGACTTGAACCGCCCGCGGATGTCCTGCTGAACGATGACGTACCCGTCTGCCGTCAGCTCCGGAAGAGCAGCCGTCAGTTGCGCCGAACTTAACTCACCGATCCCGTATGGAGTCCTCAGCAGCAACAACGGAAGCCGTTCGCCGGTCTGACTCGGCGCATATACTTGCGTGTTGAGACGCACGCCGTCGCGCATCGGGATCAGGGCCTCCGTGCGGGTGTAGGGCGAACCCGATTGCTGCGCTTGTGTGGGCGCGAGTGTCGCGAGGCAGCACAGCGTGACGAGCACGGGCAAAAACATTATGGCTGACGCGTTTGAGACTGTCCGGGCCCGCTGCATCTCCCCTCGCCGATGATCCAGTATGAGTCTCATCTCTATTTCCCGCGATCCTTCGACACTCGATCGATTGGCGCGGGCCTCGGCGTCCGGCGCCACGGATTCTGCTCCAGCAGTTTGAGTGCTTCCTGCACCGCTCGTTCAAGCTGTGGATCGTGCCCCCTGATCACTTCAGCCGGTGTGTACTCCACTTCGATATCCGGAGCGACACCCTCATTCTCTACCGCCCACTTGCCGGCGAGATCGTAGAACGCGAGGCTTGGCGCAGTGATGCCCCCTCCATCGATCGTCGCTGGAGTGCCGAGCGTCCCGACAAGCCCTCCCCACGTCCGCGTGCCTACCAGCGGACCAATCTTGCGCAGCCTGAAATAGTACGGCAGCGCGTCGCCGCCCGAGCCGGCAGACTCGTTGATGATCATTACTTTTGGACCGTAGATTCCAGCGGTCGGCGAAGTCGACGGCTTGCCGTCGCGCAGCGCGAAATAACCCATCAGCTTTCGGTCAAGCTCGTTCACGATGTAGTCGGCTACTTGCCCGCCCTGATTGTAGCGCTCGTCGATGATCGCGCCGTCCTTCTGCTGCTGTGAGTAATAATACCGAGTAAAGTAACTGTATCCGGCGCCTCCCGTATTTGGTAACCACACATACGCGAGTCGTCCTCCCGATAATTCATCCACTCTTCTGCGGTTGGCCTCGATCCAGTCGCGCGTGCGAAGTCCCTGATCGGTCGGGACCGGCACAACGGTTATCACCCGCGAGCCTTCCATCGCCGGCTGCTTGTTGACGCGAATGATAGTCTGCCGCCCTGCAGTGCCTTCAAAGAAACTGTAGAGATTCGCTGGAGGCGTGATGGGGCGGCCGTTGACCTCGAGCAGATAGTCTCCTTCGGAAACCTGAATACCGGGCGCGCTCAGGGGCGCTTGGAGTTCGGGATTCCAGTTCTCACCGGTGTAGATTTTTCGAATTCGATAGTGACCGTTTTCAACCGCGAAGTCCGCGCCCAACAACCCGACTGGAACCGGGTCCTCACCGGGCACATCTCCGGGACCGGTCAGGTACGAATGACCGACAGTAAGCTCCCCCCCGACGGTGGCGATCAAATAAGAGAGGTCGGAGCGATGCTGAACATAAGGCAGGAGCGGTTTGTACTTTTCATAGATCGCCTGCCAATCGTTTCCGTGCATCTTCGCGTCGTAGAAATAGTCGCGCTCGATGCGCCACGTCTCGCGGAAGATCTGCGCCCACTCGGCTCGCGGATCGACCAGCGTTTCGAGTTGGGCAACGTTGATTGCTCCATCGCCAACCTTGGGAGGGACTGGGCGATCGAGTGGAACGATTCCCCATCGGTTCCCCGGGCCTGCGGCTTGATACAGCAGCTTCTTCCTATCCTCAGATAGGGTGTACGAGCGAATGCCTTCAAGAAACGGCGCCGCGGTACGTTCCTTGAGTTGATATTTGTGCAGCCGCAAGCCCGGAACTCCCGTGATCGCTTCGGCATAAAAAACTACTCCTGCCGAACCCGCTGACAGACTTGCGTAGTCCCCGGGCGGAACTTTAAGGGCGAGGATTCGCTGGCTGATTCCCGTAAAGTCGATACGCACCGAAACCGCCGCGGGCGCTCCTTCCGGCTTTCGTGGAGGCGCCGATTCATCGCGATGCGGTTCGTCTCCGGTCTCGGGCAAGAGAGGCGAGGGCTCGCTGGCGTTCAGAACGGTAATGTAAACTGCTCGACGAACCGGCCGGTCAATAGAGCTCATCTCGAGCCAGCCACTTCGAGGCCCGTAATCAGTGCTCGCGAGAAAGTAGAGATACTTGCCGCCTGCATCGAACGCGGGCGAAATAGCGTCCGACAAACCATCTGTGAGTTGAGACGCCTTGCCTTCGGCTACAGAGTAAATGAACACCGCGCGCATATGGCTGTCGAGCACCTTTGAATAAGCGATCCACTTTGAATCCGGCGACCACACCGCGTCGGGTTGATGCGGCGGATCGTAGAACGCATCGGTATCGATTTTCGTAGTGCGTCCGCTTCCGGCCTCGAGCGTCCAGAGATTCAAATGGTTGTCCTGAAACAATAGCTGTTTTCCATCGGGCGACCATGCGAGCGATGAGAAGAAGGCTGCCGATGGCAACTGCACGGATCGAGGTTTCGCGACGCCGGTTGGATCGCCGAACATTAGTTGATATTCGCCGCTCGCGTCTGAAAACCACGCGAGTTGAGAGCCATCCGGCGACCAGGCCGGCTCTCGATCGTGAGCGCCTGAACTTTGAGTCAGGTTACGCATGTCGCCCTTCTCGGCGGCCACAGTGAAGATCTCGCCACGCGCCTCGAATGCCGCGCGCACACCGGTTGGCGAGAGCGCCGCGTTGCGAATCATCGCCGCCACCTTCTTGAACTGCTGACGCGCCCACGGAAAATCACCGCTGACTTCGATGGACAGACGTTTAGGCTGGCCGGACTTTCCTTCGACCAGATAAACGTATCCGGCCTGCTCGTAGACGACAGCATCCGGTCCACCCGATGCACTCTTGATGTCGAAGTCATAGTAGCGAGTCAATTGCGCGATTGCCTTTGTGTCTACTCGATAAGCATAAAGATTTACGGTGTGGCCGCGGTCTGACAGAAAGTAGACTGTGTTGCCAACCCACATCGGGTCGGTGTCATTGCTGCTGGTCCACGGCAAAGCCTCGACTGAATAATCCGAGAGATTCATCACACGAATGGGATGTGTGCGGCCACCGCGATAGTGACGCCATTGACTTGCCTGGTTCTCGGACCATCCGGGAAACATCGCGACTGAGAATTCTTCGTAAGCGAATCGCTTTCCATCAGGAGAATAGACGCCAGTATAAGCGCGCGGCATTGGCAGCGACTCAGATATTCCGCCCTGCAGGTCGATCGACCATAACCGAAAGTGCGCGTGAGGCGCCGAGTCGCGATCCGATGCGAAGATCACGCGTTTGCCGTCGGGAGACCAGCCGCGAACGACATCGATTCCCGGATGCCAGGTCAACCGCTTTGGATCACCGCCGGCTGACGGCATCACATATACATCGGTGTTTCCGGCTACAGTTGAACTGAAGGCGATTTGAGCGCCGTCAGGTGAGAAATGCGGGTCTGCTTCAGCGCCAGGCGTTGAAGTAAGCCGGCGCGCCTGCCCACCACTTCGCGAAACGATCCATAAATCACCGCCGTATTCGAAAGCCACCTGGTCGCGGCTCACGGTCGGTTGACGAAGCAGCCGCGTTCCTTGAGCCGTAGCCCTGACCGGGACGAGAAAGCAAAGCAGTAGAGCAAAGAGAAAATATCGCGCATTCATGAACGGCTCCTTTGAGGTTCGCTGTTAGATCCAATGATTCAACGTTTTGACTAACTATGGGATGTAACGGAGGAATTCGCCAGTCTCGTAAGGGCGGTCCTCCGTGGCCGCCCCTCTTTGGCCTTGAGTAATCCGCTGCGGAGAGAGGGCGGCCACGGAGGCCCGCCCTTACAGGACTAGCGAAGTCTTCGTTACACTCCACTAGAACTCGATTCTGAATCCGATCTGTCCTTCTCGTCCGGGTAGGACCGATGTAGCGTCGCCGAAAGGCTGTGCCGCAACGTTTAGTCGGCTTCCCACGGCGGCTGGGTTCTGCCGGTTCAACAGATTGAAAAACTCGAACAGGACTTGCAACTTGACCCGCTCGCCCAGGGCGAACCGCTTGGCGAGGCGCATATCGAGATTGACGAAGGGAGGCGCGGTGAAGGCATTCCGCCCGGCGCCCGGCCCAAGATCAATGGCGAGGAACCCCCCGTCACCGTCCGGGTCGGTAATCTTCGTGGGAGTTCGGCTGAAATGAAAGCCGCTCTGCGCCCGGATGATGCCGCTGACCTGAATCTGCCACGGAAGCTCCACCAGCCCGTTGACCTGGAAGATATGATTCACTGCCAAATCGGACGGTCCCTTATCAAGGTCAGGGCCATTGAGAAATGTTCCGGCCTGTGCGACGAAATTGCCATTTGTCGCGATGAACGAACCGTTTTTGTTGCTGTTCGAGCCTTGGGTCACTTCCGGCACTATTCCGATGAAGCTATCTGAAGGCAGCGAATCAATGCCACGCGAGTTGTCGGTGGCGTGGGCGAAGGTATAGTTAGCGCCTAGCAGGAAGCGACGGCTGAGGCGTTTATTGAAGTTGACGATCAGCGCGTCGTATTTGCCTTCATAGAAGGGGCCAAACGTTTGGATTTCTCCGGTAGTGAATGGCGGTAAAAAGGTGCGACCGACAACACGCGACTGGAAGGCGAGATTGCTTTTTCTGACTCCCAGAAGATCACGGATGTCGCGATGGTAGTAATCCAACTCGACCACCATATCCTTCCCGATCTCACGCTGCACGCCGACGCTGAAGCCGAGCGTATGTGGAGTCTTGAAGGAGCCGTCAATAGTGGTGGGAAGGAGCCGCGGAGGGATAACGGGATTCTCCAATACCCCGAACGGACCGAAGACAAAGTATCCTGGCGCTTGTCCGATGGCTGCGCTTGCCTGCGCCGCATACTGATCCGGCGCCAGCCCCGACAGCGCCTGGATGTTGCTGACATTAATCACCGCGTTGGCTGGAATAGGAGCATGTCCGGGCGCGAC
>JBGQGO010000166.1:0-10358 GCA_041497455.1 Blastocatellia bacterium
GCATCGCGGGCTGACGCGCCTGGCAACTCGCGAACTTTGCTTGTAACTTTTCGTCTGAGCCGTCAGTCTAAGGCAAGGCCGAAAGAAACGGCTGCACACGGGGATGTCCGACAAGCTGCCAAGTTGTCGCCGACTCCGCAATGCGTCCAGCCGTAAGGCCACGACAAGCTGGCAGCTTGTCGGACATTTTCCGAGGAGAAACTTTGATGCCTGCAATGACAATCAACGTCAACGGGAAGGACCGGACTGTAGATGTCAGTCCTGACATGCCGCTGCTCTGGGTCTTGCGCGACACTCTCGAGCTGACCGGCACCAAGTTCGGTTGCGGAATGGGACTGTGCGGAGCCTGCACGGTCCACCTCAACGGCGCTGCGGTGCGCAGTTGCCAGACAACCGTGAAGAACGCGGTGGGCAAGACCGTCGTGACTATCGAAGGGCTGAATGCGAAAGCCGAGCACCCGGTGCAAGTGTGCTGGCGCCAGGCCAACGTGCCGCAGTGCGGCTACTGCCAGAGCGGCCAGATCATGGCTGCCGCCGCGTTGCTCAAGCAAAAGCCGAAGCCGACCGACGCGGACATCGACAGCGCGATGCGCGGCAACATCTGCCGGTGCGGGACCTATCAACGCATTCGTCAGGCGATTAAGCAGGCAGCGGAGGTGAAGAAATGAATTCCATCGACCTGGTAACGCGTCGCACTTTTTTGGGTGGTGTCTTCTCGGCTGGCGCTTTCGTGCTCGGCGCCCGGCTGTTGCCGCTCGATGCTTTTGCGGGAACCGGCGCGGCAGGCGGAGCTGATAACGCGGCCTGGCATCCGAGCGTCTATCTTGGAATCGAGACTGACGGTACGGTGATCATTGTCGCGCACCGTTCGGAGATGGGCACGGGGATTCGCACCGGGCTTCCAACGATTGTCGCTGACGAACTCGACGCCGACTGGGGGCGCGTGAAAGTCGAGCAGGCGCTTGGCGATGTGAAGTACGGATCTCAGAACACCGACGGCTCCTGCTCGATCCGCGATTTTGGCGACGCGATGCGCGACGCCGGAGCAACCGCTCGAATGATGCTCGAACGCGCAGCGGCGGCCAAATGGGGCGTGCCCGCCGAGGAATGCAAGGCGCAGAATCATCAGGTCGTTCATGCTTCAAGCAAACGCAAGCTTGGTTACGGCGAGCTGGCGTCGCTGGCTGCGCAACAGCCGGTGCCGAAGAAGGAAGAACTCAAGTACAAACCCGCGTCGGAATACCGCTACATCGGCAAGGACTTTCCGACCGTTGACCGCGACGATATTTGCGCAGGCCGAGGGACGTTCGGCATCGACGCGCGGATGCCGGGCATGGTGTACGCGTCAATCGAGCGCTCACCGGTGTACGGCGGCAAGCTCAAAAGCTTCGACGATCAGGAAGCGCGCAAGGTGCCAGGCGTGCAACAGACCGTCGTCATCCCGGGCTTCAAACAGCCGCATGGCTTTCAAGCGCTCGGCGGCGTCGCGGTCATCGCCAACAACACCTGGTCCGCGATGAAGGGCCGGGAAGCGCTCAAGGTAGAGTGGGATGCGGGCGAACATGCGAGCTACGACTCGGCGGCGTACAAGAAGGCGCTGTTCGAGACCGTTCGCAAACCGCAGAAACCCGCGCGCAACGTCGGCGACGTGGACGCTGAGTTCGCCAAGGGCGGCAAGACTCACGAGGCCGAGTACTACGTGCCTCACCTTTCGCACGCGCCGATGGAGCCGCCTGCCGCTGTGGCCGAGTTCAAAGACGGCAAGGTCGTCGTCCACGCCGCAACGCAGAACCCGCAGGCTGTGCAAGACACGGTCGCGGCCGCGCTGGGCATCAACAAGAAGGACGTCGAATGTCACGTGACGCTGTTGGGCGGCGGCTTCGGGCGAAAGTCGAAGCCGGACTATGTCGCGGAAGCGGCGATCCTCTCGAAGGCCGTCGGCAAACCGGTCAAGGTTGCGTGGAGCCGCGAGGATGACATCCGCTTCGATTACTATCACACCGTCTCGGCGATGTATGTCAAAGCGGCGCTGGATGAGAAGGGCAAACCTACAGCGTGGCTGCAACGGTGTGCGTTTCCGACCATCGCTTCGACCTTTGCCGGACCCGCTGCCAAGACCGCGCAGGGCTTCGAGTTGGACATGGGTTGGACGAATCTGCCGTTCGCGATTCCGAATCACCGGGCCGAGAATGGACCGGCGGAGAGTCACGTTCGCATCGGCTGGCTGCGTTCGGTGGCTAATATCCAGCACGCCTTCGCGATTTACTCCTTTGTTGATGAACTCGCGCAACTGGCGAAGCGCGATCCCGTCGAGTATCTGCTCGACGTGTTGGGGCAGCCGCGTAAGATCGATCTCGGAGGCAGCAGCCCGCTTGCGGCCAAGTACCCGCTCGACACCGGCCGCCTTCGGAACGTGATTGAACTCGCAGCAGAGCGCTCGGGCTGGGCTAAGAAGAAACCGGCGAAAGGCCGCGCGCTTGGCATTGCCGCGCATTGGAGCTTCTACACTTACGTAGCCGCCGTCGTCGAGGTCGAGGTGGATGACAACGGCAAGGTGCGGATCCCGCGCGTGGACATCGCTCTCGATGCCGGCCGAGTGATCAGCCCTGATCGGGTGAAGGCTCAGTTCGAGGGAGCAGCGGTGTTCGGCGCAGGCATCGCGCTGATGAACGAGATCACCGCGTCCGGCGGCGCAATTCAGCAGTCGAACTTCCACGACTATCAGGTCGCGCGAATGAGCGAGGCGCCGATCGAGACGCGTGTGCACATTGTGCAAAGCGACGCACCGCCGGCTGGAGTTGGCGAGCCCGGAGTACCGCCGATGGCGCCGGCGATTTGCAACGCGATATTCGCAGCGACCGGCAAACGCATTCGTGAATTGCCCATCAAGAAGCAACTGACGTAATGATGTTGGCGACTCGCTCATAGTACCAGGGGATGATGTGCCACATTGCACCCCAATGGGCTGCGGCTCTCGCACGGACCAGGTCTCTATGAACATCGCACCCCTTACCGGATGCCAGCTTACACCTGATTAAGAGGAGGTACTTTCCATGCGCCGATGTATTACTTTGCTCAGCATAGTTTTGGTTTTGGCAGCTTCCGGACTCGCCTTCGCAACCAACGACACCATCAAGGTTGACGGTGGTCTGATCTCCGGCACGGCTGCTGACGGCGTTCGCAGTTTCAAAGGCATTCCGTTCGCCGCTCCTCCCGTGGGCGAGTTGCGCTGGAAAGCTCCTCAGCCGGTCGTCCCGTGGCAGGGCGTGCGCCAGTGTGACGCCTTCGGCCCCGAGTGTCCGCAATCGCCATACCCGGCGGGATCAATGTATGCATCGCCACCGCAAAAGCAGAGTGAGGATTGTCTCTACCTTAATGTGTGGACCGCGGCCAAGGCGGGCGAAAAGCGCCCGGTCATGGTGTGGATTCACGGCGGCGCCTTGACGCGCGGGTCGGGAGCGAATCGCACGTACAACGGAACCGCGTTTGCCAAGAAGGGCGTCGTGCTGGTGACGATTAACTATCGGCTGGGACCGCTTGGTTATCTCGCGCATCCTGAACTGACCAGCGAATCGCCGCAGCACTCGTCGGGCAACTACGGCGTGCTGGATCAAATCGCGGCGTTGAAGTGGGTGCAGAAGAACATCACAGCGTTTGGCGGCGACGCGAAGAACGTGACGATCTTTGGCGAATCGGCCGGGTCGTGGAGCGTAAATACGCTCGTGGCCACGCCGCTTGCCAAGGGCCTGTTTCATCGTGCTATCGGCGAGAGCGGCGGTTCGTTCGGGCCGATGGCTTACTTGAAAGAGGATCGAGCCAGACTAACGGCGGCCGAAAAGGTCGGCGCAGCTTTCGCGAAAGCAGCCGGCGCGGATTCGATCAAAGCGTTGCGAGCGGTGTCCGCCGACAAGATCATCGACATTTTCAACAATGACACGGAAGGCAAGAAATTCAGGACCTCTCCGAACGTAGATGGATGGGTGCTGCCCGATGAGATTCGAAACATCTTTGCTCAACGCAAACAAAACGACGTGCCGGTGATCGTCGGTTCAAACGCCAACGAGATGTCGACCTTGACCGTGCCTGCGACGGTCCCCAAGACGATCGAGGACTATCGCAAGCGCGTAGAGCCGCTGTACGGCGAAGCGACCAGGGATTTCGATGCGCTTTATCCTGTGAAGAGCGCTGCGGATGTCGCGGTGGCGTATCTGGGTAGCCTGCGCGACGTGACCTTTACTCTGCCGATGCGCACCTGGGCGCGAATGACCGCGACCGGACGTTCCAAAGCGTACCTTTATTTTTTCAGCCACGTGACTCCGAACGCGAACAGCAAATACCTTGGCGCATATCACGCCTCAGAGATCGCTTATGTGTTCGACAATCTCAACCCGCAGAACGCGATGCTCCAGGAACTCGATCATAAGCTGGCTGAAACGATGTCGACCTACTGGGTGAATTTTGCTAAGACAGGCGATCCGAACGGCAAGGGGCTGCCGAAGTGGACTCCGTACAACGCCAGCGACGAGCCTTACATGGATTTTGGAGACGCGGTTCAGATGCGCAATCATCTGCTCAAGGAGCAGCTCGACTTCCTCGAGCAATTCCAGAAGCGCCGCTGACCGGGGAAGGGGCATGGAGTTCAGGCTTTAGCCTGTCGTCTCTGATGATCCAGAGAACCAGCCTAAAGGCTGAACTCCATGCCCTGTCGCGAATAACTCAACATCATAGGAGTAGGCCATGAAAAAAAGCACGATCACTGTTCTGATTGCGTCCTTGTTGGTTTGCGCTGCGATCGCATCGGCCGCCCAGGAGAAGAAAATCAAGACCGGGCTGACGAAGGAAGACTGGGCGTACAAGCTGGCCGAGGGCGTGACGTCGAAGGAAGTCACCTACTACAGCGACGGCGTGGCCTGCTACGCGAAGCTCTTCTTTCCCAAAGGATTCTCCGCTACCAGCAAGACGCCCGGGGTGGTGCTCGCACAGGGATGGGCGGGCACGCATTTCTCGATCGAGAAATACGGCGCGCGGTTCGCCGAGCGCGGACTTGTTGCGATCGTGATCGACTATCGCGGCTGGGGCTCGAGCGACGGCTTTATTTCGCAAGCTCAGCCCACAGCGAGCAAGGGCGACGCTGAACCCACAAGGGACGACAAGCGGATTACGAATGCGAAAGCGGACGTCGTTCTAAAACGCACACGGCTCATCCCGATGAAGCAGGTCGAGGACTATCGCAACGCGATTTCCTATTTGCAGGGCGAGCCGGGCGTTGATCCTGATCGCATCGGCATCTGGGGATCGAGCTTCGCCGGCGGCAACGTGATCGTGACGGCGGCGCTGGACTCGCGCGTCAAAGCGGTGGTCGGCCAGGTCCCAGCCATCTCAGGCAAGGACTCGCTTGTCGGACCTGTTCCACTCAGAGGTAGGGCGCTCGAAGACGCCATCAAACGCGCGCGCACAGGACAAGGGGGAGAATTCGAGACCGGCTTCTCGACTCGGCGGATGATTGACGTGGAAACGAACCAGATGGTTGCAGAGTATCGTCCGTTCCAATATCTGAAGGCGGTGGGTGACAGGCCGGTGCTCCTCATCCCAGCCGAAAAGGATGAACTGATCAACAATCGGGGGAACGCCTACGCCGCGCTGGAAGTGTTAACCGGCCCGAAGAAGCTGATCGAGGTTCCGGGGATCACGCACTTCGAGATGTACATCAACGAGGCCTTCGAGATCAGCTCGAATGCGGCGGCCAACTGGTTCCGCGAGCATCTTGGGCTCGAGTCGAAAAAGGAAGCGGCGCGGCAGTGAGTCGATACGATTAAGCAACGTAAGCGTGGACTTGCTTCTCGATTTCCGAACCAACCAAGCGCTGGGCGACCCTTAGATCATAGTCGGCCTGAAGCCCCAGCCACAGCTCGGACGAGACGCGAAAATATTTGGCCAGCCGCAGTGCAGTGTCGGCGGTAATCGCGCGCTTGCCGTTCACGATGGCGCTGATTCTGCCGGGCGCGACGCCAATATCCCGAGCCAGCTTGTTGATGCTTATGCCCAGTGGCTTCATGAACTCCTCGGAAAGGATCTCTCCGGGATGGATCAGGTCAAGAAGCTTGCGGTTAGCCATGAATCACCTTAATGATAGTCGACGATCTCGACGTCATACGCGTCGCCACTTTTCCAGACGAAACAGATGCGCCATTGGCTGTTGATTCGAATGCTGTGTTGTCCTTTCCGATCGCCGTAGTCTATTACCCGCCGCGTAGCTGGTCAACGCGCTCTTAGCTCGGACGCCATGAGACGGGTGGGATTAAGAGGGACGACCATAAGAGTGTCTTTTGCGAATCACCCACGGCAGTGGGTGGATCGTTCAGGTGCAGCCTACAAGACGGCGGCCCGCCCCCTCGGTCTTGGTTATCTCTCCCCTCGCGCCGCGAGGGGAGAGAGGGCAAAACGGGAATCTCCGGGGTGTCCCTATGTAGGCTGGACTTGAACGATCCACCCACTGCCGTGGGTGGTATTTGGCGCCTCTTGCATCAGCCTCTTTGAGAAAGATTGTAATTGTCTTCTTCGTAATGACGGTTTCACGGAGAGCTGACTGCGGCTACTAAACCGTCGCGGGACTTTCGCGGACGGCTTCCGCAGCGGCGGGCGCTGAGATCCCGTACGACTCCAAGACTCGTGCGACGTTTCGCTCGAGATCGAACTTTGCTTCCGCGGCCTGACAGCCTGCGCGGCCCATGCGCTCCCGCAGTTCGCCATCGGCGGCGAGCTCGAGAATCCTATCGGCAATGGCTCGCACCTCGCCGCGATCCACGACGAAGCCGGTTCTCCCGTCCTGAACAAGCTCTGGTATGCCGCCGACGCGCGTAGCCACAAGCGGCTTGCTGCAGGACATCGCTTCGGCGATCACGTATCCGAAGACCTCTTCCCAGCGCGACACCTGGCAGACCACATCCGCTGCGGCGTAGACTCCTTCGGCCATCGGGTCGTCGACCTGGCCGGTCCACGTCACGTGGTCTTCAAGGCCAAGCTCGGCTGCCTGGCGCGTGTATAGCTCGCGGTAGGCGCCTTCGCCGACGAACGCAAAGTGTACGTTGGGATTCTCGGAGATCACCAGACGCGCGGCGGCTAGCAAATCCGCAATCCCTTTCTCGGGGATGATCCAGCTCACTTGAGTGACAAGCGTTCGATTTTCCGGGATTGAATGCTCACTGCGAAATTCGGCAGCGCTCCCTCGCGAATTCGACGCGCGAGAAAGGTCCGCGCTGTTGTAGACCATCTCGATCCGCTCGGCCGGAACCAAATCTCTGCCGGCCACGCATCGGTAGCCGTATTCGCTCACCGTGATGATTTGGGTCATCGGGAGATTGACGAGGCGCGCCAGACGCCGCTTCCAAAAGGCAGCGCGCCCGATCACGTAACCTTCAGGCTGGGAGGAATGATCGGTGAAGAAGACTTGTTTGACCGAGCAGAGTTTCGCGAGCCAGGGATAGGGCCCGATGAATCCGGTGAAGTGAAGATGCAGAATCTCGGGACGGTACTTCCGCAGTATCCGTCTCATTCCCGTTACAGCGCGCCACCGGGTTCGCCACGAGTCCTCGATCACTTCGATGCGGACGTTGGGCAGTTGCAGATAGGAGCGCACGGACTCGGGCGGCTCTTTGAGAAAGCAGAGAACGCTCAGCCATCCGCGCTCGCCGAGTTGAACTGACAAACTGCGCGCGTAGCTCTCGGCGCCACCTATGCGGCAGGGCTCGATGCCAAAGACTGAGACGACTGTGTTCACTTGAGACACTATGATGAGGTGAGGACGGGCAAAGAAAGAACCGCTCGCTCGGCTACGGAGCAACGCCTTTCAAGGCAGCACCCGCCTTCCCACCACTGCGGCCGGTCTTCCCAGATATCTTGAATGCCCGCGGTCTTGATGTTACCCACCGGTTCCATTCCTGTGCACACAGTCACATTCCCGTCTGCTTCGATCTGCAGCATTGTCAGCGCCGAGCACAGGATCTTGTTTTCGTGGGCGCTGTGGTTCTGGGTGGCGATCCGCAATGCCTCCGGGTTTCTGAAGTAAGGGATCATCGCCTCGAGTTGGGGGTAGCTGTTCGCGATCGGCAGCCCTTCCCGCTTGAGTTGAATTAGCTGGTTCACCGCCGCAACGGCCTTCGCGGCATCGCCGGGCCACGTGTTGCTATGTTCGAACCACGTGGCGTCTTCAGACGTGTTGTAGTTCTGCTCGATGGGCTGATAGAAGACGTGCATGCCATCTTGATTCGCGTAGCGAGCAATCTCACAAACGTTGTCCAGATTCTGCCGCATGATCACGGTCTTCAGCCGGATCTCGAAATCCAGACCGTTCTCCTTGCGAACTCGCTTGAGCGTTTCGATTGAAGCGGAGGTCTTTTCGAAGAACTTCTCGCGGCCGCGGATCTGGTTGTGAACCTCACCGATCCCATCCAGCGAGATCGTCACGCGCCAGGGCCGAGCCATCGCGAGCTGTTCTATCTTGGACTGATCGTCCCAGTAGCCGTGCGTCAGGAACTCGACGAACAGACCAATCGAAGAACCGTGAGCGGCTACATCGATCGCGTAAGGTTTCAGCATCGCCTCGCCGCCGCTGATGAAAACGTGAACCGGGCCGAGCCACGCGCGCAAGTCCGACAGTACCGTTTTCCAGTCTTCGAGCGTGGGAGAATCTTCCTTGCCGCGGTTCTTCCAGATGTCACAGTGAACGCAGCGCGCGTTGCACCGGTAGCTAAGCATCAACCCGATAGACGTGGGGCGGCAGCGAGAGGCCCATCGACCGCCTCCCAGCGTCCGCAGCCGGTAATTGACTCCTTCATAGACGCGCCTGTAAGCATAGTTGAACATGGGGAATTGCGTACCTCGTCGTCCAGCATGATCAAACTGCTTTGTAACGCGATCGCTGCTTCAGTCGAGAGCCACTCAGAACTGATTCAGTCAAAGTCGGTCAAGCAGTCTGATCTTCCATCCATGAAATATTGCGAATGCTCCGGGTTCTCCATCGCACTTGTCAGTGAAAGCGACATGATCAACCTGTACGGGCGTCCCTCCGTGGGCGCCCCTTGGTCACGCGAGAGGCTTGCGGTGCGAGGAGGGGCGCCCACGGAGGGACGCCCGTACAGGGCGAACGTAAGTTTCAGGGGTTCATTGGAGGGACCTTGATGATGAAAACGTCTCTTCTGGCGTTGCTACCCCAGTTGCTGGTGAACGCTATGAATTTCCCGTCGCGGCTTATGTCGGCTCGCGGAGTGTCCCAGTAATCCCTGTAGACCGACCGATGATGCGCCAGCCTTCTCACCCTCTGGCTCCGATCGGTCGACGCCTGGAATATCTCGTTGCGAAAGGGACCCACTGGTCCATTCCCTACGGTGTAATTGCTGATCACGCACCAGCCCTCGTTGTCCGCGAGCATAGACACGTGATTCGCCTGAGACCAGTCATTGCCAAAGCCGATCACCGTCTGGAATTGATGCGGCGTTGCCAGTTTCCTCACTGTGTACTGGTTGTTCCAGTTGTCGTGGCCTACGACGATCTGCCGGCCGTTGTCGCTGTGTCCCGGCGAAAAATCCGGCGCCGGGTCCGTCAGGTTCTCGACGCTGCCGGTCTGCAAGTCCACCACTTGCAGATCCACTGTCTTGTCAAACTTCGCCTTCACCACGACGTAGCGGCCGGATTTGTCGACTTCCGCTTCGTCGAACGTCCCGAGGGTTACGTTGCGAAGTATTTTGTTCTGATCTCGCCGCCACACGAGGTAGCCAAGAGCCTTGTAGTTCTTGTCCTTCCTGGTGAAGGCAAACACGTTGTCGTCAACGCTCTTGCTCATTTGACCCAGATAGCCCGGAGGAAGCTCGCTGCTGAAGTCTTTGACCAATGAGTAGGACCTCGCCGCTACGTCATAAGCATAGAGCTTCAGTTCGCTGTAGCCGTACAGAACGTTCGCATTGACGCCGCTCCATATCGCGTCTTCCGCCGAGAGGTGCCCACTGCCCGTCACCGGCTGGTCGAACAGAGGCCCTTTGCCGACGACCTGAAAGGCGTTCGGGTCGAATCGGTAAAGCCTGGGATTGCTGTCACACGCGATGAAGAACCGCGTGCTGTCGAGATTGAAGGTTGGCCAGTATGAATAGAAGTTGGTGCACGACGTACCGTCGCGCTCGTCGGTCACTCGCATGATCGTAGTGCCGAACGCCGGATCGACAAACGTTCCCCCCGCGCGTGGCAGCGCAGGAAGCGGCCCCTCGGAGTAGATTCTACGGTCAGTAACTACGGCTGCCGTCTTATCAGCGGCCGGCGGTAGAGGTCTCTTGGTTTGAGCCGGAACTACCATAGTCGCAGCGCTCACA
>JBGQGO010000167.1:0-10302 GCA_041497455.1 Blastocatellia bacterium
GTCAGCTTGCCTTTGCCCAGCACCACTACGCCGTGGTATCGCGTGAGCTTGCCCTTTTTGATCATACCACGCTCGGCCATAAGCTCTGGAGTGATGTTGTCGGAAGGCTCGAAGCGCTGATCCAAATCGGCGAGGTTTACTTCGATCCATTCCTTCTTGAAGATGTTCGTGAAGCCGCGCTTCGGCAGTCTTCGTTGGAGCGGCATCTGTCCGCCTTCAAACCCCGCGCGGCCAGAGTAACCTGAGCGTGACTTCTGACCCTTGTGCCCTCGCGTGGAAGTCTTGCCGTGTCCCGAGCCAGGCCCGCGTCCCACTCGCTTCTTATTCTTGTTCGCGCCTTCCGGCGCTCCGATATTGTGTATTCCTAGTGCCATTGTTTGCTCCGGCCTGCAATCTCAACTCTGAGATTCCTGATGAACGCGTCAGCGCTACTCGATTATCCGCAAGAGGTGCGGCGCCTTCTTCACCATTCCACGCGTCGACGCCGAGTCCGGCCGCTCAACAATCTGGTTGAGCTTCGTAAGCCCGAGGCTGCGCACAAGTTCCTTGTGCGCCTTCGGCGTTGCAATGGTGGATCGATACCATTGGATCTTTATCGTAGCCTGAGTGTCGCTCGCTTTGCCCTTCGCCTTCGCCATCTTGAACTCCCCTCGCTTGGCTCTTTGCCCTTAGCCCTTTGCCCACGTCACGCGGTTTGAGCCTCATCTGACATGTGCCGCCTGAGCCGCGCGACGGCGGCTGGATCCTTCAGGCTCCTCAGCCCTTCAAACGTCGCACGGACAACGTTGTGCGGATTGGAGGAACCAATCGACTTGGTCACCACATCGCGAACGCCGACTAACTGCATGACCGCGCGGACTGGTCCGCCCGCGATGACGCCCTTGCCCTCGGGAGCCGGCTTCAGAAGCACGCGCCCCGCGCCGAAAACGCCAAGCGTCTGGTGAGGGATCGTCGAACCCGCAAGCGGCACCCGAACCAGGTTTTTCTTGGCCGCTTCAATGCCCTTCTTGATCGCCAGCGGCACTTCGCGAGCTTTCCCCGAACCGAATCCGACGATGCCATTCTCATTGCCGACCACGACGAGCGCGGCGAACGACAGGTTTTTACCGCCCTTCACCACTTTGGTTACGCGATTGATTGAGATGACCTGGTCCTTAAGATCAAGGCCCGATGCTTCTATTCTTTCCATATCTCCCCAAGACGGGGGTCGGGGGTCAGGGGTTGGGGGTTGGCTAGATGCGCCAACCCCTGACCCCTAACCCCTATCCCCTGATCAAAATTCCAGTCCCGCTTCTCTGGCAGCTTCGGCGAGGCTACGAACACGGCCGTGATAAATGTACCCGCCTCGATCGAACACGACGTGCTTGATTCCCTTCTCTTTTGCGCGGTCCGCGATCATCTTGCCGATCTCTTTGGCGGCTGCGGTGTTCCCGCCGGCTCGTCCGCGCCATGCTGGTTCGATCGTCGACGCGGCCACAAGAGTCACGCGCTTTCCGTCGTCTATGATCTGAGCATAGATATGCTTCACGCTGCGGTACACCGCGAGCCGCGGGCGCTCGGCGGATCCCGAAATCTTATTTCGAATCCGCTTATGAACCGCTTCCCTGATTTCCTGGCTTGTCTTTCTTCCCATGTTGCTTTCACCTCAATCGCTGATTGCGGCGCGATCAACGCCAGTCACTTCAGCGACTATGTAGCAGCCTAATCATAAGCCGTTGCTATTTGCCGGTCTTGCCGGGCTTGAGCTTCAACGCTTCGTTGGCGTAGCGTACGCCTTTCCCTTTGTACGGATCAGGCCGGCGAAGGCTTCGCATGTCGGCAGCGACCTGGCCCACCTGCTGCCGGTCCGTGCCCGTTATCGTCAGCGTCGTCTGGTACTGCTGAATGGGCTTGTTGACGCGCTCGATCTTGACGTCAATACCCGCAGGCAGCGGGAACTCGATCTGGTGCGAGTAGCCGAGGTTGAAGATCACGCGATCTTTCTGACGCTCGGCCTTGTAGCCCACGCCGACGATATCAAGCTGACGGACGAACCCGTCGGTGACACCGGTAACCGCGTTCTGGATCAGCGCGCGAGCGAGCCCATGCACCGCAGCGCGGTCGTCCGACTCGCGTTCAGCAATCAATTCATCGCCCTCGACGCGGCACTTGATGCCTTCAGGCAGTGGGACCGCAAGCGAGCCTTTGGGTCCGGTGACCTCGACCGCGCCGTTCTCGAGCTTGAGCTTTACGCTCTTCGGTATTGATATCGGCTTTCTACCTATTCTAGACATAGACCAACCCTGGGTAGCATAGACTTTAGTCTGTGTGCCGGTGGTGCAGCCGGTCTGATTCACACCGGGACACAGACTGAAGTCTATGCTACTTCCCTAATAAACTCGGCAGAGTAATTCCCCTCCAACCTTCTCACGACGCGCGCGGCGGTCGGTCATCAGACCCTGTGAAGTCGACAGGATATTGATGCCCATTCCAGCAAGCACTTTGGGTACAGATGTGCCGTTCACGTAAACGCGGCAGCCGGGTTTCGAAACGCGCTCGATCTTCGACATCACCTGCTCGCCCTTTGGGCCATATCGCAGATAGATACGAATGTTCCGGCGCGCGCCCTCGCCGATTATCTTATAGTTGTTTATGAATCCTTCGTCCTTCAGTATCCGCGCGATCTCGACTTTGAGTTTCGAAAGCGGCACGTCCACCTTTTGATGTTTGGCTGCATACGCGTTTCGCACGCGCGTCAGCATGTCGGCTATCGGATCTGTCATACGTCTCCTGATTCGTGATGCGTGATGCGTGATTAAGACCTCGCGGTTTGCTAATCACGTTTCACGTTTCACGGTTCACTCTCACCAACTCGATTTCGTGACCCCGGGTATGTGCCCCTCGAGCGCCAGTTCGCGGAAGCATATCCGGCAAAGCGCGAACTTGCGCAGATAGGCGCGTCCGCGGCCGCAGCGCCTGCACCGGTTGTGAACTCGCGACGTAAAGACGTTGAGATTGAGCCCCGCCGCCTTTGCGCGTTTTATTGCCTTCTTGTTTGACTTGCCCTGCTGCTCCTTGACCCGCAGCTTGGCATTGGCCAGCGCGCGCTTAAGCTCGTTCGCCTTATAAATCGAAGAAGTTCTTGCCATAATTCGTCCCTAGTCCGTAGTCCGTAGCCCGTCGTCGGCAGCCCGTAGTGAGCGGTCCAGTCTCCGAAGAGCCACGGACTACTGACTACGGACTACTGACTACGGACTATTTCGTAAAGGGCATTCCGAACTCTCTGAGCAGGGCGCGACCCTCCTCGTCGGTTCGAGCCGTCGTCACGATCGATACATTCATCCCGCGTGTTCTATCAACCTTGTTGAAGTCGATCTCGGGAAAGATCAACTGGTCCTTGATCCCGATTGTGTAGTTGCCGCGGCCGTCGAACGCTCGCGGACTGACCCCGCGAAAGTCGCGCACGCGCGGCAGCACGGCATTGATGAACCGATCCAGGAATTCGAACATCCTTTCGCCTCGAAGCGTCACCGAAACGCCCACCGGCATTCCCGTTCGCAGCTTGAAAGCCGCAATCGACTTCTTGGCTTTTGTGATGACCGGCTTCTGGCCGCTGACGGTTGAAAGCTCCATCGCCGCCTGGTCGAACACTTTCGGGTTGGCCTGCGCCTCGCGCCCGACCCCCATATTCAGAACTACCTTTTCAAGCCGCGGCACTGCCATGGTGTTTTTGTAGCTGAACTCCTTCATCAGCGCCGCCACTATCTTGTCCTTGTAGCGTTCTTTCAGTCTGGCTGCCATCTTCGTTCCCTCGATTACTGATGCGATGTGGGATCTCGCCTTCAGTAGCTCCTCGATCTCCCACTTACGTTTCTACTGTTTCTCGATCGCCGCGCCGCATTTCTTGCAGGCGCGATGGCGTTTCCCGTCTTCAAGCACCTGGTGCCCCGAGCGAGTCGGCTCGCCGCAGTGCGGGCAGAGCACCATCACGTTTGACAAGTCGATTGGCGACTCGCGCTCGAGTATGCCGCCTTGAATGCCGCGCCGCGTGTTGGCTTTGTTATGGCGCTTCACCATGTTCACGCCCTCGATTATTACTTTGCGCTTCGACGGCTGGACTTCGATGACGCGGCCTTTTTTGCCCTTGTCCTTGCCGGCAATCACGACCACCCGGTCGTTCTTTCTCACATTGATCTCAACGTTCATTTCACTGGTCCTTGGTCAAATTACCTCGGGCGCGAGGCTCACAATCTTCATGAATCGTCTCTCGCGCAACTCTCGGGCGATCGGTCCGAAAACGCGAGTGCCAACGGGCTCGTTGTCGGGTTTGATTATGACGGCCGCGTTCTGGTCGAAACGTATATACGTCCCGTCCTTGCGTCGCGTCTCTTTCCGCGTGCGAACCACCACCGCGCGCACAACCTGTCCCTTCTTCACCGCTCCGTCTGGCGACGCTTCTTTTACGGCGGCGGTGATCACATCGCCCAGCCCGGCGCGCGAACCAGTGTGCCCCCCGACCGGCAGGATCATCGATATGCGCTTGGCCCCGGAGTTGTCCGCAACCTCGAGGATTGATCTCATCTGAACCATTGCTGTTACCTCGTGATGCGTGAAGCGTGATCGGACGCGGCTTTCCGGTCACGCATCACGCATTACGCATCAGTTCTCACCTCGACTTCTGCACTATCTCAACCACGCGCCAGCGCTTCCGTGCAGACAACGGGCGCGTCTCGACTATTCGCACGATGTCGCCGATATGCGCGCCAATCTCGTCGTGCGCCATGAACTTCGTCCGCCGGCGAATATAACGCTTGTACTTCCGGTGCCGAACCTGCCGTTCCACGCGCACGACCACAGTTTTTAGCATCTTGTCACTGGTGACCAGACCGACCTTCTCCTGCCGGCGATGCCTGGGCGGTGCGCCAGGCGCGGAACTATCCACCTCGGCCGTTGCGTCGCCGAGGACCTTCACGTTCGGCTGAGTGACCGCATCCGTGATCTGTGGATTGACTGAACCGGAATCGCTTCCTGATTCGCTCGCGCCTTCGGCCTTCTCGATGTTCTCTTCCATAGCTATCCTTCTGAGTTTCTACTTCTGCGCCGCCGCACCCTCGCGCTCGCGCAATAACGTCTTGACTCGCGCCAAATCTTTGCGCGACTCGCGAAGCTGCTTCACAACGTCGGTGTTGCCCAGCGACAGTTTGAATCGCATCCTGAAAAGCGATTCCTTAACCTCGTTGATTCTGCCGCGCAGGTCGTCATCGGACAGATCTCTTAGCTCTTCAGCCTTCATGCCAGCCCGCCTCCTTCCTGTTCCTTGCGCGTGACGAACTTGGTTTTGATCGGGAGTTTCTGCGCCGCCAGCCTCATCGCCTCGGCTGCAGTTTTCTCGTCCACGCCTTCCATTTCGAACAGAACGCGGCCGGGCTTGACCACTGCGACCCAACCCTCAGGCGCGCCCTTGCCTTTGCCCATCCGAGTTTCGGCGGGCTTTTTGGTGATGGGCTTGTCGGGGAAAACTCGAATCCAGATTTTCCCGCCGCGCTTCACGAAGCGAGTCATCGCAACGCGCGAGGCCTCGATCTGCTTGCCCGTTATCCAGGCCGGCTCCAGCGCTTTCAGCCCGTACTCGCCAAAAGAAATCTCCGCGCCGCGTGTAGCGACTCCACACATACGCCCCCGCTGCTGCTTGCGGTACTTCATTCGTTTTGGAATTTTGTATTCTGCCATTATCAGTAGTCCGTAGTCCGTGGTCCGTAGTCCGTAGTCAGTGGTCAGTGGTCCGCTACGGACTACTGACTACGGACTACGGACTTCTTCTTGCTTGCGCCGCGCGCCTCACGGTCATCTCGTCCCCGCGGTAGATCCACACCTTCACCCCAATCACTCCAAACGTCGTGTGCGCCTCGGCGAACCCGTAATCAATATCCGCGCGCAACGTGTGCAGCGGAAGCCGCCCCTGCAAATACCATTCGGAGCGCGCAATCTCAGCCCCGTTCAACCGCCCCGACACTCGCACCTTGATGCCTTGCGCGCCAAACCGCTGAGCGTTCTCGACGGCCCGCCGCATCGCGCGGCGGAAAGCGATTCGCTTCTCGAGCTGCTGAGCGATCTGCTCGGCTTGCAGTTGCGCGTTCAACTCAGGCTTATGGATCTCCTGAATGTTGACGTAGACCTCGCGTCCTGTTCGGTCTTTGATCTCCTGCTTGAGCTTGTCGATCTCAGCCCCTTTGCGGCCGATGATGATGCCTGGCCGCGACGTGTGGATGATGATCTTCAGCTTGTTAGCCGCACGCTCGATGTCGATGTGCGAGACGCCAGCGCCGGCAAACCGGCCCTTCAGTTCCTTTTTCAGCTTCAGGTCTTCGTGCAAAAGATCGGCATAGTCGCGTTTGGCGATCCAGTTCGAATGCCAGGTGCGATTGAAGCCCAATCTGAATCCGTACGGATGAACTTTCTGACCCACGATTCCTCCTGATCAGAAGGCAGTAGGCGGAAGGCAAAAAGCGGTGACTGCCTTCTGCGTTCTGCCTTGTGCCTACTGTTCTTTCTCCGACTCCACCTCGATAGTGATATGGTTCTGCCAGCGGCGCTCACGATAGGCCCGGCCCATCGGCGCCGGACGAACTCGCCGCCGGAACTTGGTTGGCCCGAGGTCAACCGTCGCGCTTGAAATCTTGAGCCGGTCCACGTCGATCGCCACGTTGAGCTGATCGGCCTTTTGCTCGGCGTTAGCAATCGCCGAACGCAAGGTGATCTCTATAGGCTTCGCGGCGCGTTTGTTCGAAGTCTTCAGCATTGCCAGCGCGTCATTGACGCTACGGCCGCGAATCAGATCGATGACCAGCCTCGCCTTCTGCGGCGAGCCTTTGATGTATTTTGCGACTGCGCGTGCCTTCATCGCTTACTTCCCTCCCGGCGCCTTCTTCACGGTCCTGTCAGATTTCTCAGGGTGGCCCTTGAACTGTCGCGTCGGCGCGAACTCGCCGAGCTTGTGGCCGACCATGTTCTCCTGAATATAGACCGGAATGAATTTCTTGCCGTTGTGCACGGCGATCGTGTGGCCGACCATCTCAGGCACGATTGTCGAGCGGCGAGACCACGTCTTCTGGACGCGCTTCTCGTTCGTCTGGTTCATCCGCGTGATCGTCTTCATCAAGTGTTCGTCAAGGAACGGCCCTTTTTTAATCGATCTTGCCATAACTCTATAGTCCGTAGTCCGTAGTCCGTGGTCCGTAGTGCGTTGCCGTATTCAAGCTACGGACTACTGACCACGGACTACGGACGAATTATTTCTTCCCTCTGCGCACGATAAACTTATCGGTGCGCTTGTTGTTGCGCGTCTTGTACCCGCGAGTAGGCTGCCCCCAGGGAGTGACCGGGTTGCGGCCGCCTGAAGTCTTACCCTCACCTCCGCCGTGCGGGTGATCCACAGGGTTCATCGCCACGCCGCGCACCTTCGGTCTGCGGCCCAGCCACCGGCTGCGCCCAGCCTTACCCAAAGAAACATTGCTGTGCTCAATGTTACCGATCTGCCCAATCGTCGCATAGCATTCGATGTGCACTCTGCGTATCTCACCGCTCGGCAATCGCAGTTGAGCCCAATCGCCTTCCTTCGCAACAAGCTGAGCCGCCCCGCCTGCCGCTCTAACCATCTGCGCGCCTTTGCCCGGCCGAAGCTCGACGTTGTGAATCGTCGTGCCCAGCGGGATGGCCTTCAGCGGAAGCGCGTTGCCGGAAATGATGTCCGCTTCGGGTCCCGACACAATTGTCTGCCCGACTTTCAAGCCAACCGGCGCGATGATGTACCGCTTCTCGCCGTCAAGATAGTTAAGCAGCGCGATGAGCGCCGAGCGATTCGGATCGTACTCGATAGTGGCGACCTTCGCGGGGATGCCCTTCTTGTCGCGCTTGAAGTCTATGATCCGGTAGAGCCGCTTAGCCCCGCCCCCTCGACGCCGCACGGTAATGTGCCCGTCGTTATTGCGGCCGGATATGCGCTTCTTCGGCTCGAGCAGCGGCTCGTACGGAACGTCAGTCGTTATCTCATCACGGGTGAGGTACGTCTGAAACCGCGTAGCTGACGATGTTGGTCTGAGCTTCTTGATTCCCATCACTTTTCCATTTCGAATCTCGAATTTCGAATCTCGAATTTAGGAGCTGACTCCCAAATTCGCAATCCGCAATTCGAAATTCGCAATTCCTCAGATTGCGTCTTCGTACATAATCGGCTTCTCGCCGGATTTGAGCGTCACAAAAGCCTTCTTCCAATCCGAACGTTGGCCCGTCTCGCGGCGCGTCGGAATGCGCTTCACCTTGCCGTGATAGTTGGCTACCCGCACGGTTTCAACTTTCACGCCGAGTATCTTTTCGACGGCGCGCTTGATCTCTGGCTTGGTCGCCTTGCGATGCACCTTAAGCGTGAGCATCTGGCGGTCATTGCCCGTGCGGCCCATCGACTCAGGCTCATCCTTCATCGTGAGCGCCTTCTCCGTTATGACCGGCCCTTTGATGACATCCCAAATACTTTTCATCGAAGCTTCTCCTACCCGTTGCTCAACTGCTTCTCTAACTGGACTGCCGCGTCGCGAGTCAGCGCGATGTGCTCGTGCGTCAGGAGGTCATACACGTTCACGCCGCTGGCTGAGACGAGGGTGACTTCTCGAAGATTGCGCGACGACAGTACGAGCTTGCCGTTGCTGGTCGAATCAACAACCAGCAGTCGCTTGTTCAGCCCGAGCCCTTCAAGCGTCGCAGAGAGCTCTTTGGTTTTGTGCGACGGCAGCTCGAAGCTCTCGACAATGACCAATCCGCCCTCGCGTAAACGCTCCGAAAGCACCGAACGTATGGCGCCGCGGCGCATCTTTTTCGGGATGTTATAAGACCAATCACGCGGCTGAGGGCCGTGCACGTTGCCGCCGCCTTTCCAAAGCGGACTGCGCAAGCTGGCTATTCGCGCTCGCCCGGTGCCCTTCTGTTTCCAGAGTTTCCTGCCGGACCCTCTCACGTCGCCGCGAGTCTTCGTGGCTGATGTTCCAGCGCGCTGATTCGCCATGTAACACTTCACCGCCGAATAGATGAGCGCCTTGTTGAGCGGCGCACCGAACACGTGATCGGAGAGCTCAATCTCGCCGACCTCTTCGCTTTTCAGGTTCTTAACCTTCAGAACGGGCATATCGTCTCCATAGTGATGCGTGAAACGTGATGCGTGACCTCTTGTTTCTTCTCACGCATCACGCATCACGCTTCACAGTTGCGCCTTCTTGATCAGCACATACGATCCGTTTGGTCCGGGAACGGCGCCGCGAATCATCAAGAGATTGTTCTCCGTGTCAACCGCGGCCACGCGGAGGTTCTTAACCGTAATGCGCACGTTGCCCATGTGGCCCGGCATCTTGGTGCCTTTGATAACGCGAGACGGATAGGCCGAAGCTCCGATGCCGCCCGGCGCGCGGTGAAACATCGAGCCGTGAGTGGCGACGCCGCCTGCGAACCCGTGCCTTTTGACGACACCGGCAAAACCTTTTCCCTTCGACTTGCCGATCACCTCGACGACATCGTTCTCGTTGAACATATCGACCAGTATCTTGTCGCCGACGCTGGTCGCCTCGTCGCTCGGCTGAATGCGCACTTCCCGCAGCACGCGAGTAGGCGGCACGCCCGCGCGCTTGAAGTGACCCTCGGTCGGCTTGTTTACATGGCGCGGCGCCTTCTCTTCAACCAGCCCAAGCTGCACAGCATCGTAGCCGTCAGTGTTGACAGTCTTCTTCTGAACGACGATGCATGGACCGGCTTTGATAACCGTGACCGGCGTCACCGAGCCGTCTTCCAAAAACAACTGTGTCATCCCCAGCTTCTTACCGATTATTCCGTTGACCATAATTCTTAGTCCATAGTCAGTAGTCAGTAGTCCGTAGCGCTGGGCCACGGACTACGGACTAATTCATTTGTGGTCCTTGCCGAAAGCTTTGATCTCGACATCCACGCCCGCCGGAAGATCGAGCTTCATCAGCGCGTCAACCGTCTGCGGCGTCGGATCCAGTATGTCCATCAGCCGCTTGTGAGTTCGAATCTCGAACTGCTCGCGCGACTTCTTGTCCACGTGCGGGCTGCGCAGCACGGTGTATTTGTTCTTCACCGTCGGCAGCGGAATCGGTCCCGCCACGCGCGCGCCTGTTCGTTTGGCCGTGTCAACGATCTCAGCCGTCGACTGGTCAAGCACGCGGTAGTCATAAGCCTTCAACCGGATTCTTATCTTTTCGTTCAGCATTTCTTCTCGTCCTTAGTCATCTGTCATTCGTCCTTGGCCGCGACTCGTCGTCA
>JBGQGO010000168.1:0-10285 GCA_041497455.1 Blastocatellia bacterium
ATGAGCGCTTCGAACTTCTGCGAAAGCTCTCGTGATAACTCGCTGTGCCTGGGCATTACCACTCCGGCCAGAAAAGCCCCAAACAAAGCGTGAACTCCCAGTGATTCAGTTATCCAGCCTGAGGCCAATACTACCAACAGGATTATCGCAATCAGGTCCTGTGTTAGATTGCCGCGTTTTTCATAGACCATCTCAAGCCAGCGCAAGCCGGGCCTCACAACCAACGCCATCACTAAGACAAATACCGCGAGGCCGCTCACAGTCAGCCACAGCGGAAGTTCCAAACTTGAAGCGCGAACTATGACGACGATGCCGGCCAGTATGCACCACGCAGTGACGTCGTCTACTGCGGCGCAGGTGATCGCTACTGACCCGACCCTGGTGCGAAGCATATTGCGCTCGGTCAGAATCCGAGCCAGCACCGGGAACGCCGTGACGCTCATGGCCGCGCCCATGAACAGGGCAAAGCCGGTGAAGCTGACGCTCGGGTCGGACAATCTTGGATAGAGATAAACCGCAAATGTGGAGCCCAGGATGAACGGTACGATGATGCTGACCTGGCTTGTCATTACGGCCGCCCGGCCCAGCTCGCGAAGCTGTCTCAGATCAAGCTCCAGGCCAACCAGAAACATGAATATCAGGAGACCTACCAGGCTCAGCGAATTCAGATGGCCCAGGCTGTCGGGCGGGAAAAGGGCGGAGGATATGTTCGGCGATAGCCAACCTAGCAGCGAAGGTCCAAGAAGGATCCCTGCCAGCATCTCCCCGACGACGCGCGGTTGATGAAGCTTGCCGAATAGCCAGCCAACAAGTCGCGCGACAATGAGGATGGTCCCGATCTGTAGGATTAGCAGCTTGAAGCCGGCCATAGGCGCAGGCGATGTGGATCGTTCACGACTCAGTTGATTTCAGTGCCGGAACGCGATCGTCAAAGTACATGTACTTCGCCGAGAGGACCTGCCCCGGCTCTGGGTTCACCGATGGGTCACCGTTGCCGTCAGCGGAGAGGAACTCCTCATAAAGCGGCGGTGGGATCTCGGCGAATTCCGACATCGGCCCGTAGACGGCATCCACGCCTTCCCTGAAGACGTCGCCGATCAGCAGGTTGATGATGTTGACGCGATGCTCGGGGTACTTCTGAAGAAACTTAGCGAAGCTGAAATCATCGCTGTAAAAGGCGTGCACAAGTTTGCGCATCGACTCGATACCGTTATCAAGCTTGGATTGAAACTGGCCAAGCCGTTCGCCGGAGAAGTCGTTGTTGTTAAACGCGTCGTGGATCGCATCGGCGGCCAGCTCGGCCATCTTGAACGCCAGCAGAACGCCCGACGAATAGATCGGATCTAGAAACCCGTAGGCGTCACCGATAAGGATGAAGCCGTCCCCGGCGCATTGTTTCGAGCGGTAGGAATAATCCACGATCGAATAAATCTTATCCACCCGCTCGGCGCCGGCGACCCGCCTACGGCACGATTCACATTTCTCGATCTCTTCGTCGAAGATCTTCGCGAGGTCCTTGCCTCGATCCTTCATCAGGTAATCGGGATCGGCGACGATGCCGACGCTGGTGATGTCGTTCTCGAGCGGGATATACCAGAACCAGCCGCCGCTCCCAAGGGGAGTTCGGAGCACCAGCGTCGCGCCGCCGTTCAGATCCGGCTCGCGCTGCGCGCCTTTGAAGTAGGAATAGAGCACGGCCTTCTTGAGCTTGGCGTCGCGGACTCGCCATCGAAACTTGTTTGAGAGCAACGCGCTCTGACCCGTCGCATCGACGACGACCTGGGCGTTGAACCGTTGAACCGAGCCGTCCTGCATTTGCGCTTCGACGCCGCACGCACGATCGCCATCGAACAACACCTGTTTGACCGGAGTCTTTTGATAAACGGTTGCGCCTTGTTCTTCGGCATGCTCGATCAGCATCTGATCGAACACCGCGCGAGTCACCTGCCAGGTGACCGCGCTCTCATGATGGTTGGCTTCGAAGAAGTAGAACGGGCGAGATTCTCTTCCTGCCGAGTTCGCGAATTGCACGCTGTACTTGACGACGAACGGACTCTGTTTCATCTTCTCCAGAAAACCCATTCGCTGGAAGGTCCAGTAAGTATCGGTCATCAGCGATTCGCCGATATGATGACGCGGGAATTGTTCCTTTTCGAAGAGGACGACTTTTCGGCCTTCGCGGGCGAGGATGCTGGCGATGGTGCCTCCGGCCGGGCCCCCGCCCATCACGATCACATCGAAAACATTCGCGCTCAGTTCCGTCGGGGGTTTATGCATATCGAACAGGTCTCAATTCTGGTTCAAAGAACTCCGAGAGGAGACTATCCACCTGCAGCAGCCCGCTGCGTGTCAGCTCAATCCTTCCGTTGTTGCGACCGATCAAATGCTCATCGGCCAGGCGCTGGTAGGCCGGCTGAAACTCGTTCCAGATATCGACGCCGAACTTTCGGCTGAAGTACGCGGTGTCCAGCCTGCCGCCCTTGAGCTGAAGAACCATCTCCCGGATGAGCTTCTGTTTCGGCGTCAAAGGCAGCGCTCGCAGAAGCGGCAACTGATCGGCATCCAGGAGACGAACATATTCTTCGAAGCTGTGCGCATTCTGGAAGTGCACGCCGCCGAAATGCGAGAACGATGAAACGCCGAGCCCGATCATATCGCCTCCGTGCCAGAGCGCGTCGACGTAGACGAACCGGGAACGCCTCTTTGTCGACGCAACCGTATACGCGCTCACGACGCGATAGCCGCTCGCTTCAAATTGCTCGAATGCGTAATTAACCCAGCGCCGCTTCGTCGGCCAATCCGCGATCGGCGAATCGAGTCCCTTCTCGATCATCTCCCGAGAAATTAGGGTGTTGTAGGGCAGCTCCATCTGATAGATGGTGACCGAATCGGGTTCGAGCTCAATCGTGCGCCGGACCGTGTCGCGCCACCTGTCTTCCGATTCACCCATCATCCCGGCTATCAAATCGATGTTGATCTGAGCGAAGTCGACTTCGCGGGCCCACTGGTAGGCCTGGTAAATCTCAGGTGAAAGATGCGCGCGGCCGTTAGCCTCGAGAACGTCGTCGTTGAAGTGCTCGACGCCCAGGCTGAGCCGCGTCACGCCGATTTCCTTCAGCGTTTCGAGCTTCGATTTTCGCAGCGTGCCGGGCTCGCATTCGAAGGTGACCTCCTCGGCGTTCTCCCAACTCACGTGGCGGTTGAGCCCTTCGACGAGGTAGTGGAGCTGCTTTTCGCTGATGAACGAAGGCGTGCCGCCGCCAAAGTACGCAAAGCGAAGCTGCCTGCCTTGAAAGGCATTGGTGCGGCTGTAGAGCTCATTCTCTTTGATCAGCGCATCGAGGTAGCGCTCGATCTCCGCGGCGTTTTTGTCCGTGTAGACCTTGTAGTAACAAAACTTGCATCGCTTGCGGCAGAAGGGAATGTGCAGATAAAGCCCGAGCGGGTCTTCGACGCGCGGGGTTTGATTCAGCGCTTCAATGGCGTGAGGAATGTATTCCGGTTGCCACAGTGAAAACGGCGGATAGTTGGAGACGAAATAGTTGCCGACCTCGGTCTTGGTTTCGGATGTGTTGATCATAATTGCTATTGCTTGCCACTCTGGTTGCGCTTCATTGTAGCAACCGCGCGCGAGCGTTGCAATTTTCCTCGGCGCTGTGCCATAGTACGCAGGCATTTTGCCAACGGTTGCGGCCAAATTTCGAATGAAGCGAGCTCTGCTGCTGATCGTCGTTGGTGCTCTTTATGTCCTGCATCAGGACTTCTGGTTCTGGCGCGCGGCGCGTCCACTCGTGTTCGGTTTTATTCCCATCGGGCTGTTCTATCACGCTTGCTACACGGTCGTGACCGCGATAGTGATGTGGCTGCTGGTAAAGCACGCGTGGCCCTCGCATCTGGAAGAGCGAGTGGGCGACGAGGCGACACCGCGAGGGGGCGATCGCCCCGTCGCCGTGTCGCCCACTCTCCCCGTCGCTGCTGAAAGAGGGGGCGAGCAGTGATCCCGGCGATCTTCGTCTTCACTTACCTGGCCATCGTCCTCTACATCGGCATCTTTGCCTTTAGAAGGTCGGCCCATCGCGAAGAGGCCGAAGACTACTTTCTCGCGGGCCGCTCGCTCGGACCCTACGTTTTTCTGTTCTCGCTGTTCGGGACCAACATGACCGCGTTTGCGATCCTGGGCTCATCGGGCCACGCTTTCAACAACGGAATCGTGACGTTTGGATTGATGGCTTCATCGTCGGCGTTGATCATTCCTCTCTCGCTTTTCTTCATAGGGACTCGAGTCTGGGCGCTCGGCAAGAAGTACGGTTTCATCACGCCGGTGCAGATGTTTCGCGACCGCTGGGAGTGCAGTCACATCGGCACGGTCATCTTCGTCGTTCAGGCGGCGTTCCTGATTCCGTACATCATCATCGGCGTGATGGGTGGAGGCACGGCGTTGAGCGCGATCAGCGGTGGACGGGTGCCATTCTGGTTCGGCGGCGCACTGGTCGCGATGGTGGTGATGTCTTACGTCTTCTTCGGCGGCATGCGAGGGACGGCGTGGGTGAACACTTTTCAGACGGTGCTGTTCTTGTGCTTTGGAGCGATCGCGCTGGTTGTGATTGGAATAGGGATGGGCGGGTTTCGCCAGTCTGCGGAAGCGCTGCTCGCATCGCCCGGCACGGCTCCGCTTCTAACGCGCGAGCGAGTCTCGCCGCTGTTCTTCTTCAGCTACACGTTCATACCGCTGTCGTCGATTGCGTTTCCCCACATAACGATCTTCTGCCTTACCGCTCGCAAGATGAATCAGTTCAAGAAGACTGTGATCCTTTATCCGTTTTGCATGCTTGCGCTGTGGATGCCGTGCGTGTTTCTGGGTGTGATGGCCAATCGAATGACCGACGTTCCGCAGATTCAGCAGAAGCTCGAGGCGCGGCGGGCGCTCGCGGTCGAAGGGCCGAGCCTTACGCCTGATGAGCGCGACACGTTGCGTGAGAAGATGATTGCGGACGACGTATTGCTTTTGTTGTTGGAGCGCTACGCACCGATCTGGCTGGCGGGTTTGCTTGGCGCGGGAATCATGGCTGCCGTGATGGCGAGTGATTCTCAGATCCTCGCGTTGTCAACGATGTTCACCGAAGATGTCTTTGCCTTCTATGGCGGGAAGAGACGATTTGGCGAAGCGGCGCAGGTTCACACCGGGCGTCTGTTCATCATTCTGATCACGATCGTCGCATATGCGGTAGCGCTGCGAGCCCCTCAGAACATCTTTGATTTAGCGGTGCAATATGCGTTCTCGGGTTACGCGGCTTTGTCGCCGCTTCTGGTCGCGGCATTGTTCTGGAAGCGAAGCACCAAGTGGGGCGCGCTTGCGAGTACGGTTTGGGCCGCGTTGTCGGTAGGGGCCGTTGCTCTCTTTCAATACCTTGTTCCAGCGCCGGCGCCTGGACCTCCGGTTGTGATGTGGTCGATCGCAGGGGTCGAAGTGCTCTCACGTACACCGGGCGGGACTGCGGTGTTTGGATTGATGCCGGTCGTTCCGATGACGATCATCTCAGCGGTGTTGTTAGTCGTAGTTTCGTTTTTCACTTCGAAGCCGAGCACGGCCACTGTCGAACGATATTTCGCTGGATCACCCGGCAAGCGATCTGTGCTTTGATGCGGCGCTGTTTCTGCGATAGATTGTCGCCAGCACGAGGTTTGCGATGGCGAGAGTTGAGATCGGAAAGTATCTCGTGGTTGACACGCGCGTCTGTGGCGGGCGGCTGATTTTTAGAGGCACTCGCATTATGGTCGCGGATGCCGTGGAATTGTCCGAAGATGGATACTCACCCGAAGGCATTGCCGATCAGTACTATGGGATCATCACAACCGAAGCGGTGAAGGAGGCGTTAAGTCTCGTTCGTCGTGGCGTTGTTAGAGAGGTAGCGGAACGAGCCAAGCCAGCCGCAGCCATTTAGAACGTGCTCAACTGGCCTTCTGGATCTTCTCCTTTAGCCATAAGTTGACCAAAGTTTCCGAGGAGGTCTTCTTTGACCTCGCTATCGCTGTGATCTGATCAGCGATGTCTTCTTCAATCGCGATCAGGTGAGTTCTTTTCTTGATCTCGACCTCAAAATGCGCCTCTGGCATTCGATCCCAGTAGTCACCCATGTCGTGCGTCTCAAAGAACTCGATAAGATCGTCGAGTTTCTTCGGGAGAGGAACCACTTGCTGCTACAACGATCGCATGCGAGTCGCAAGATGCCACGGGCTTGCCCCGTGGAGATTCACGTTGGCTGCTAGTTTGACGTCACGGCTAGTTGGCGGTTATAGCAGCGAGCGTGAACCTCCAACGGGGCAAGCCCGTGGCATCCTTGGTCCCACTCGATCGTGTGTAGCAGCAAGCGTGAACCTCCAACGGGGCAAGCCCGTGGCATCCTTGGTCCCACAGCCCGGCCTTGTGCAGCAGCGACGCGCTCCCGTGTGAGCAACGCACTAGGGTCTCGCTGGCGGCGGCCTGGGGGAAACTGATTCCGATAGCCGCAGGTGGCTTGACGTATGGTCAGACTTCACAAAGAATGCTAGCCCATAATGACTTCAACGGCCTCTGATCAAGGCTCTCCGCGTCTCACCCGCATTCAATGGCTCATCTGCATCATCGCAGTCATTGGTTTTGCCTTTGATACCTACGAACTGCTGATGCTGCCGCTCATCCTGAAGCCTGCGCTCGAGCAACTCGGAGGGTTGACGTTCGGTACTCCGGAGTTCACTCGCTGGCGCGATCTGATGTTCTATGTGCCGGCAGTGTGCGGAGGCATCTTCGGTCTGCTCGGCGGCTATCTGACCGACCGGCTCGGGAGGCGAAGAATCTTAACGTGGAGCATATTACTCTATGCTTTGTCGGCGTTGGGCGCGGGGTTTGCGACTTCGCTGCCGATGTTGCTGGTGCTGCGGACGACGACGTTCATCGGTGTGTGCGTGGAATTCGTCGCCGCCGTCGCGTGGCTCGCCGAACTCTTCCCCGAGCCCAAGCGGCGTGAAACGGTCATCGGTTACACCCAGGCGTTTTCCTCGCTCGGCGGATTCATGGTCAGTTTAATGTTTTTTCTGATCGCGAAGATCGCACTTTCGCTGCCGGCGATTCACGCGGGTCACGACGCTTGGCGCTACCTGCTGATCTCAGGACTGATTCCAGCGATTCCGCTTATCATCATTCGTCCGTTCTTGCCTGAGTCGCCGGTATGGAAAGAGAAAAAGGCGGCAGGGACTCTCAAGCGTCCGAGCTTTGCCGAGATCTTCAGGCCTCAGTATCGGCGAACTACGCTGATCAGCGCGTTGATCTTTGCGTGCAGCCTCGGCGCAGCGTTCGGAGCGATCCAGCAGCTTCCGCAGATCGTTCCCGCGCTGGTTCAAGTGGACAGCAGCGTGACGCCACCCGAGCGGCAGAAGATCGTGCAATCGACGGTCGCCGGCGTTCAAACGCTTCAAGAGCTTGGCGGATTGGCGGGCCGGTTCTTGCTCGCGTTTCTTGCGATTCGAATCGTGTCGCGCCGCAAGCTGCTCCGCGTGTTTCAAATTCCGGGACTGATCATCGTTCCGCTCGTGTTTCTCTATCCCGCGGTGCACGATCTCGCATTGCTGAAGTGGGGCATCTTCTTCGCGGGTCTGTTTACGGTTGCGCAACTGAGTTTTTGGGGAAACTACCTGCCGCGCATGTATCCGACGCACCTTCGTGGAACGGGTGAGAGCTTTGCGGCGAACGTTGGAGGAAGAATGGTAGGAACTTCGGCGGCGCTGCTGACGACTCAGTTCGCGGCAGTGATGCCTGGCAGCACTCCGGCAACTCATCTGGCATACGGAGCTGCAGCGGTGGCGTTTCTGGTTTATGGAATCGGATTAGTTGCGAGCTTTTGGTTGCCGGAGCCGGCGCGGGAGGAGCTTCCGGAATAGCAGTTCATATTCAATCCCATCACCTGAGGCGATCGCGCGCCCGCTGCATTACCTCAGGGCCGGGCCGCGCCTCAAGCTCACCTCTGAGAAAGGCCTCGTAACGATGTTGTCCCTCTTCAAGCTATAGCTGCTCGCCGACGGGATCGCTGGCGGTGTCGAGTTCTTCGATGAGGATGCGAGCAAGCGTCGCCTTCTCTTCCGTACTAAGTGATCGAGCCTGCTTCTCCAACTGCTCAAAAGTCATACTCATATCGCGCATCATACGTAGACACTTTGCTTGACCGCTACCGTCCGGGACAGATTTTCACCGCCTAGCAGTGGAGCGCGCGCGTCTCAGCTTGCTTGGCGGAGAGGTTCAAGCCGGGCGATCTCCCCTTTCTTGCTTCGCGCGGCGTGCCAAAGATCCCAGTCCTGCTGCAACCCGAGCCAAAAGTCGGCCGACATTCCCAATACCTGAGCCAAACGCAGCGCTGTCTCAGGCGTAATGCCGCGCTTGCCTCGGATGATTTCATTCAAGCGAGGAGAAGATATTCCTAATCGCTCCGCGAAGGCTGACTGACTGACTCCGAGCGGTTTGAGAAACTCTTCGACGAGCATTTCTCCCGGATGCGTCGGTGGCCGCTTGGCCGGTAGCCGCCGCGAAAGAAGGCTCTTCGATGGCTTGCCGCGTGAAGGATCCGAATTAGTGGTAATCCGCGATTTCGACTTCGTCTGCATAACCCTTCTCCCAACGAAAGCAAACACGATACTGGTCGTTGATACGAAATGCTGTGTTGACCGGCGCGATCGCGTCGGAGCCGTTCAAGCCGATTGCCCGGTGGAATCCCTAGCTCCAGAAGGTCACGCACCCGATTGAGTTGGTCAAGCTTGCGACGCGCAGTTGGCCACAGTGTTTTCGGGCACGTCGCGCGTGCCGCCCTCGTTTCAGTGCCGTCAAAGATGTCCTCGGTCCCGCGATCGGCGAACGAGCGTATCACGGTCCAGATTGTAACCACTTCCGCGATAGCTCACCAGCGATAGAAATCCTCACTGCCCAAAGCAGTAGAGTCTCCCATCCTCCGATCCGATCACGACTCGGCCGGCCGCGATCGCGGGTGACGCTGACAACGGCGCGCCGGCGTTGAACTCCCAGACCTTCGCGCCCGTCTTGTAGTCCAGCACGTAGAGCTTCCCATCGTTCGAACCAATGAACGCTCTTCCATCCGCGAGCGCGGGCGACGACTCGACTCGAGCGCGCGTCATAAAAGTCCACAGCTCCTTGCCCGTAAGCGCGTCGATGCAGTGAACCATCTTGTCGCGCCCGCCGACCACAACTTTGCCTTCTGCAACTGCGCAAGACGAATAGTACGGGAACTGCCGCTGGCGATTCCGATAACGCCAACTGATTCGCCGAGTCACAAGATTAACCGCGATCACCTCGTTGTTGAATGTCCCGTAGTAGGCTCTCTGTCCTACCAGCGCGGGCGACGCTCCAGTGTAGGCACCCGACGCTATGTGGAACATTTCTTTGCCATCGGCTATTCGGATTGCGCGAAACGTCTCGTCGCAACCTGCGATGTGCGCCATGCCGTTCGACACGCCCGCAGTGCAATGCACTGGCCCTCCGGTCCTGAACTTCCAGATCAGCGAGCCGTTCGAAGCAGAGACGCAATAGAGATGCTCATCGTAAGAACCGATCAACACTCGATCGCCTACCACGACCGGTGACGATTTGATCTCGCCGTTCGTCTTGAAGGTCCAGATCGCTTTGCCGTCGCGTGCGCTGACCGCGTGGAGAGTTCCGTTGAGGTCGCCGATGAAGACTACGCCGCCAGCCACACAGGGAGACGATTCGCCGATTGGTCCGGTCGCTTTGTACTTCCAACGCACCGAGCCGTCCGAGAGGCTGAGCGCTGCAAGCTCGCCTGATTGCGAACCGACATACACCGCGCCGTTGACTATCGCGGCCGAGGACTCGATGGATTCGCCCGCTTCATAGGTCCAGACGAGCTTGAGGTCTTTAGGCACGTTTGAAACCGAGACGCCGATCAACTGGTGGCCTCCTCGGAACTGAGACCATGTTTCCGGCGGAAGCTGCGACTTCGACGGTGAGACAAGAAGCAGAATGCAAACCGGCAGAAGAAGTATCGAGAGAGTTTTTCTGAATGAGCGCATAACCAAAGACAATGACCCTCCTGTGAAGAAGTTCGTAGTACGCCTACCACATGGACTGCGGTGATTTGGACTGCGGTAGCCTATTTTGGACTGCGGCGGGGCGCTGTGGGGTGGGGCCGGGGGTTGGTGGGGGGGGGGGGGGGGGGGCGATAGGGGGGGGCGCGCCGGGGGGCGGCCCCGGGCCCAAATGGGATGGGAGGGGAAAAAAACCCCAAAA
>JBGQGO010000169.1:0-10248 GCA_041497455.1 Blastocatellia bacterium
CGCTTTTGTTTTGAAATCGGGGGAAAAGCGGCGTCGCGGAGTACCTTGCCGCCGCAGTCCAAAGAGACCGCCGCAGTCTAAATACCCGCCATCCAGTTGCGCTTGTCCGCAGGCGTTCGCTAAGCTTAATTCACTAATCTTGTCGGAGTGAGGATGAAAAGCATGAACGACTCTGGTAACGAAAGCGGGTTCGTCGGGCAGAAACACCAGGACCCTTGGAAACAACGGCAAGGCGCGCGCGGCGCGTGGATAGCGGTTACGTTCATAGTCGCCGCGCTGGTGGTCACAGTAGCTATCATTCAAGGCGCCTATCATCGGTCTTCACGAAACGTGCCTGAGCTTCCCGAGTCGCGCAAGGTCGCCTCGACCAATGCGCCTTCACCTGGGGAACTTTCGGTGTCGTTTCGCGAAGTGGCTAAGGCGGTGAAGCCGGCCGTCGTTTACGTCAACATCGTCGAAAACGCTAGCATTGACTCAGGTCAGTCCGACTTCTTTGGCTTACCCGGGCAAGGCATCCCGAGACGGCGTGAGGGCGCGGGTTCCGGCTTCATCGTTACGGAAGACGGTTACATCCTCACTAACAATCACGTAGTCGGGAATGCGAACAAGATCAACGTGACGCTTGCCGACGGAAGGAAGTTCAAGGCCGAAGTCGTCGGCTCGGACACCGAGACCGACATTGCGGTGATCAAGATTGATGCCGGTAGCGTGCCGATCGCCGTGCTCGGCGACTCCGAAAGCCTTGAGCAAGGAGACTGGGTGCTTGCGATTGGAAGTCCGTTTGGACTTCAGCAAACGTTGACCGCCGGCATTGTGAGCGCGACCGGGCGGGAGCTTCGCGAATCGACCTACAACCACTACATCCAAACCGACGCCTCGATCAATCCAGGAAACTCAGGCGGCCCGCTGGTCAACATGCAGGGTGAGGTCGTAGGCATCAACACGTTGATTCTGACCGGAGGCCCGATGAGTCAGGGGAATATTGGCATCGGCTTCGCGATTGCTTCAAACACCGCACGCGACATCTTCAAGAAGCTGGTGCGAGACGGTAGAGTCTCGCGCGGATATCTGGGCGTATCTGTTGCTAACCTCGACGAAGCGAAAGCCCACGCGCTAAAACTCGAGCCGAACGCCGGAGTGTTTGTTGGCGAAGTCCCGGACCCGGACAGCCCGGCCGGCAAAGCAGGCATTCAGCCTAAGGATGTGATTACGGCTTTCAACGGTAAGTCCGTCAAAGTTGCCAGGGAGCTAACCGAGACCGTAGCGGCCACGCCCGTTGGGCAGACCGCGCGCGTTGATTTCATACGTGACGGTCAGGCTCGATCGGTGACGGTGCAGCTCGTCGAACGGCCAAAAAACATCAACGCGCGCGCGATACCGTCAGACAGAGGAGATGGCGAAGGAGAGGGACCGATTCAGCAGGGACGCCTGGGCATACAGGGGAGAACCATTACGCCCGAGACAATCGAACAGATGGGACTCAAGCTTAAGGTCCCAACCGGCGTATTTGTGGCTGCGGTGCAGCCCGGGAGCCTGGCGGCTGACGCGGGACTCATCCACGGTGACGTGATTCACGGCCTTGATGGAGCTGAGATCAAGAGCGTCGAGGAGTTGGCTCAGGCGGTGAAGACGCTGAAGCCTGGTGACTATCTGATCGAAGTTGAACGCAACCGCCGCACGATCTTTCTTACGGTCACGATTGAATAGTTTGTTGGGGCGGCCCTTCGTGGCCGCCCCTCAATCCAATCAAGCTAGATCTGGACCGAGGGGCGGCCACTGGAATGCCCCACCCAAGGCTACTTTGAGTCGGCTGCAAGACGACGCTGCGGTTTCTGGGTTGTTGATTGTGCGCTTTCGGTGGCTCGCCTGCTCGCTAGCAACCTTTCTCTGAATTCCCCGAAGGTCAAAACGTAGTCGCATGTCCATCTGAAAGCGAGCTCCACTGAGCGGCTCGCCGTCAGATGTGCGGCTTGGATTCCCTTCGGGCCTTGACCCACCCCTGCAATGATCGCCCTCATTATCTGCTGATAACGCCTGTTCTTGCTCTCAGTGGCAATGCGCAGAATAAGCCGCAGGTCGGCGGTGTTGGGTTGGTCTATCGGGCTCTCGAGTAGCCGGCCGGTTGCATCGGCGACGGCTTGGAGACGGGCTGCTGTTTCCTCAATATCGTAGATACGCAAACTCTCGACCAACTGGCGGATTGCAGTTTCAGCGACAACATACCGCTTTGGATATTCCCCTTTTAGCAATTTCCCACTTGCGCTTTTGCTTTCTTCTTTTATACTCATGGCCGTCCTTGGGAGTGGTCGCTCCTCTGTCAATATCGCCTCAGAGAGTTACAAGTATCTTGCAGTTAGTGTTCAGCCCTACATCGCAAGACCGCCGTCTGCTTGTATGACCTGGCCTGTAATATAACGAGCATCGTCAGACAGCAGAAACGCCGCAACTCGCGCGACCTCTTCCACCGTCCCGTAACGTCCCAACGGAATCTGCTCCAACATCTTTTGCTTGTACTCATCTGGCAACGCGGCGGTCATATCAGTCTCGATCAACCCTAGCGCAAGCGCATTGACCGTGATGCTTCGACGGCCTACCTCTTTGGCGAGCGCTTTGGTGAAACCGATCAGTCCGGCCTTTGACGCCGAATAGTTGGTCTGGCCCGCCATGCCAACGAGTCCGCTGATGGAAGCGATGTTCAGAATCGAGCCACGCCTCTGACGAACCATCAGCGAGACCGCAGGCTTGGTCACGTTGAACACGCCCTTCAGGTTTGTGTCGATAACCGCGTCCCAGTCTTCCTGGGTCATCATCATTATAAGCTTGTCGCGAGTGATGCCCGCGTTGTTGACAAGATAGTCGACCGACCCCAACTCACTCTTTACCGCCTTCACCATTCCTTCCGCTGCTCCGAAGTCCGTCACATCCGCCTGAAACGCCACAGCCCGGTTGCCGGCGCTCTGAAGCTCGGCAACAAGCTGGTCCGCCATCTCTCGATTCCTTGTGAAGCTGAAGGCGACGCTGGCGCCTCGCGATGCAAGCTCTTTCACTATCGCCCGCCCGATCCCCCGCGAGCCTCCTGTTACTATCGCTACCCTTCCCTCAAACTCTGACATATCTCTCCTGTGGGCGTTCGTAGTTCGGCCTTCAGGCGGAAGTTCGTACCTCAATCCCGGCAACCCGAACCCACGCTACGAACTTCCGCCTGAAGGCCGAACTACGAACGGTTGATTATCTGAGCCGCACTTCCTCGCGCCTCCTCACAAGCGACTCCACGCGCCGCTCGTTCACCTCGTACCCGATGCCCGGACCGTCGGGCACGGTAATAGTTCCGCGAGGACTCACCAGAACCGGAGGCTCGATGATGTCCTCTTCCCAGTAGCGCGCCGAAGCCGACACATCACCGGGCAAGGTGAACCCTTCGAGCGTCGACATAGCTATGTTGTGGGCGCGGCCGATGCCTGATTCAAGCATGCCTCCGCACCATACCGGCGTTTCCCGCTGGGCGCAGAACTCCTGAATGGATCTGGCTTCGGCGTACCCCCCGACGCGTCCGAGCTTGATGTTTATTATCTTGCAAGAGCCTAGCTCGTAAGCGTGACGCGCGTCAGCCAGCGTCAGTATGGATTCATCCAGGCAGATGGCGGTGTTGATCTCGCGTTGCAGTTTTGCATGATCGACCAGATCGCCGGGCGCGAGAGGCTGCTCGATCATCATCAAGTTGTATTCATCCAATCGCTTCAACAGGTCTGTGTCCGCAAGCGAGTAGGCGGAGTTCGCATCAACCGTTAGTCGAATGCTGGGAAACTTGGAACGAACAGCTTCGACCAGAGAAAGATCCCGACCGGGCTTGATTTTGATCTTTATCCGCTGATAACCGGCTTCAACTTCCCGCGTGACTTTTTCGAGCAGTGCGTCGTTGCTCGCTTGCAAGCCAATCGAAACGCCGCAGGCGATCTCATCGCGCGTCCCACCGATGTGCCGCCAAAGAGGCTTCCCCGCGATCCTGGCTTCAAGATCCCAGATCGCGGTCTCGACACCACCTTTCGCCATTCGATTGCCGCGGATTCGCCCAAGTGCGGCGTTCGTTTCATTGGCGCGTCCGATCCGCGCCTCGGTGAGAAGAGAACCTATATAGTTTGTAACGATGATCCACGCAGTATCGATCGTTTCATGGTTATAGAAGGGGTCTTCGGGCGCGGTACATTCGCCATAACCATAAGCCCCGGACTTATCGAAGACGCGAACAATCATGATACGCCGCCGCGTAGTCCGCCCGAAGCTGGTTTCGAATGGCCATCTCAAGGGCAATTCGATTTCTCGGAGCTCGATTCGTTCAAGTTGTAGGTTCATTATGCTTTGAAGTGAAACTGCTCTTCGTCGGCTCCAAGCAGATACCGGCTTGTGCCATCAGCGCGCTCGAACCCGCGCACGATCAGACCGCCGGCAAGCGCGCGTTGAAAATCCTCGCGCACGCGAATCCGCCATTTGAGGTGTTCGCCGGCCGAGCGCGAGCGCACTTTGTTGATGTCTTCGGGGATCAAGACAGACTCGGAAGGATCCTCAACGTAGGGGCGATTACCGGCTAGCACGGACTCGACATGAGGCGACGACACCCACCATTCCGCAAATATTCGGTCGCTTGGGACGTCGGAATCGAAAACGGTGGATAACCCTTCGCTGTAGTGATTGACCTCGTAACGCCGGACGATGGCGCCGAGCTTGTTGATGTTCAAATGCGCGTTGCGCGATTGAAGCGGATCGAAGGTCCAAATGATCAAGGGCACACCAGCCTTCATCGCGTGCTGACGTTGCGCGAGCTTCATTCTGAAGCCGATGTCCTTATGCCGCAAGTCTTCGACGACCGCCGCCAGGTGCGAGTGATACACAACGTGCCTATCCATCAGCGCGATCATCGTGTGTACGAATCCCACCAAACGCCCCGAGTATTCAAACGCCCCAATGGTGGGCGCATTACATGCCTTCGAAATCATGTAGAGTCTAATCGGCATTATCCCAATGTCGTCGTCTTTCCACACCGCTCGCTCGAGCTCGATACATTGCTGGAAGTCCTCGATTGAGGAACACTCTCTGATCGCGACACCGGGGTCAGACATAGCCGAGCAGTATAATTAGCGCGACTTACACATTCAAGGCACCAAGCTGGCGGCCCTCGCTTAATCGGCGATATACTTTGCGCAGCATGGCCGACACGAAGGACAGCGTGCTCGACAAGGCCGAGAGCCTCGCAAGACGAATCCTCGAGCGGCTTGGCTCGAAGCTCGACAGCAAGCTCGCTTCTGCAAACGAGCAGACGTTCAAGCCCCACGTTATCGGCGATCTCGCCTCTCGCATTGAGCACGTTATCGAATCCAGTCTCGCAAAAGACGAACACGGCATCCGAAGAGTCGCGCCCAACCGATTCAGGGTGCTGTTCACCTACGAGGAAACTTCCGCGCTCAGCCCGCAGTATATCGAAGCGGTGGGTAAGGAACTGACAGCCACGGTCTTCGAATACATTAACAACCGTCGATACGCGACGCGCGGGCCGATTGCGCTCGAGGCGGGCCGGGATTTGTTTGCCAAGGCGACCACAGTGAAAGCGAGCTTTGACGGCGATAAGGTCCAGCCGGCGAGCGCTGAACAAGCTGGCCCCGGGACAAGCACTGAAGCGTCGAAGAGCGTTTGTTTCAACAGCAGTGCCGGGCGCAGCTATCGAGTCGAATTGAAACCAGAGGGTGCTCCGGCTTACATAGGCCGGGCGGCTGGTAACGCAGTGCGAATGGATGACCCGAGCGTCTCTCGGCTGCACTGTTCGCTCTCTCTGCGGAGTGGCGGCATCGTCGTGATTGCCGACGTGGGTAGCGCCAACGGGACTTATGTCAACGAGGACCTGCTCGGCCGGGACGAAGCACGTTCGCTGAGCACTGGCGACGCCGTTGGAGTAGGTGATTTCAAGCTGACGGTGTCGGAGATCACTTGAGGCGCCACGAGCTTAGAATGAATTTGCACAGCTCACAGGCTCACCGCGTCGCATCGCAGCGCGCAGACTGAAGTCTACGCCACTAGAATAGGAGCCAGCTCTAATGTGGGCGCCTGTTATCCTCACTCTCGTATTCGTATCGGCCGGGATACTTCTGATGCTCGTGCTGTCGTGGGCGGCTTGGCGGCATCGAAACCCGGCCGCGCCAATCACCAGCGAATCTCAGAATGATCTCAAAGACTTTGGTCCTGTTGAAACAAACCGCTGGCTTCGCGGATTGAGAGTTTCCTTTCTGATCTTGATTCTCACCGTGTTTAGTTTTCACTCCTACTGGGTCTTCTGGGCCGATTCGAGTAAGGACTCGCAGTTCAAGAAAGCAAGGCGGTTTGACGCTCGCAACCTCAGGTTGGCCGAGAGCGGTCTGAAGGGTTGGGTGCTCGACCGCAGCGGCAAGCTCGAGAACGCGCTTATCAGGTACAGGTCCGATGCCGGCGTCATCACTCGCGAATATCCACTCGGCGCTGCGGCGGTCCATCTCACAGGCTACTCGGACTTCATCTTCGGCGCGGGAGGCTTGGAAGCTGCATTTCGGGATTGGCTCACGCAACCGACAAGCACTTATAACCAGATAACATCGCCCAATCCGGTCGGGAAAGACTTGAAGGTCTCGATCGATTCCAGGCTCCAGCGAGAGGCGTTCAATCTTCTGCAATCCAGCGGCAAGCCTTCAGCGCTGGTCGTCTTGCTGCTGCCAAACAACGAAGTTCTGGCGATGGCTTCCTACCCGAGCTTCGACCCAGCGACTATCAAGGATGAGAACAACTGGCGCCGGTTGAGCGAGCAAGCCGAAGACTTCACGACTCAGCCGCTGAGCCCTCTGGTCAATAGAGCGTTAGGAACCTTGGTAACCGGCGGCGCAGCATTCTACTACAGGCCCGGTTCGACGTTTAAGACCTTCGTGGCGGCAGTCGCGATCGATCTGGGGATCACCGGCGAGAGGTTCACTTGTCGAGGCGAAGGATTCGTACCCGAGGGATCCAACCGGCCGATCAGAGATTACGGCGGCGAGGTGCATGGCTCGATCGGCCTTCACGATGCGTTTCGGCTCTCGTGCAATCAATACTTCGCACAGTTGGGATTGAAGATCGGCAAGGAACGTTTGGCGAACTACGCAAAGCGAATGGGGTTTGCCACTTCGCCTGATGTTAAGACCGCCCGCTCGCTTGACCTATGGCAACTGACGCGCGGTGAGAAGGACCAGTTCGATTACGTGTTTGCGCCGCCCACTCCGAGAATGAACCTCTCGAGCAAGGCCAGCAAATTCGACATCGCGCTTCAGAGCTTCGGACAAGGCTACGACGACTTGTCGGTGATGACGATGGCTTTGGTCGCCGCATCGGCAGCCAGCTCGGATGGTTCATTCGTAGCGCCGACGTTTGAGCCGGACGCGCCGCGAAGAGTGATTGGCCCGTTCATCTCTGCTCAATCTGCAGCGCAGCTTCGAGTTTTGATGAGTTCGGTGGTCGAGAATGGAACTGCGGCCGGCGCATTCACATCGCTTGGGGGACGAATCTCGGCTGGGGGCAAAACAGGCACAGCGGATCGCGATGTCTATGCTTACGATCGACAGGGGAACCCGTTAGTCGATTACACAGACGAAGACGGGCACAAGCGCTACAAGATGACAGGGTCGACCGACTCGTGGTTTGTCGGGTTCGCGCCCGCTGACAATCCGCAGATCGCGTTTGCTGTGATTGTCGAGAATGGAGGCCAGGGAGCTAAGGCCGCCGCGCCCATTGCAGCCAGACTTGTAGCGAAGGCTGCTTCGCTCGACTATCTCAAGAGTCCTGGCTCCGGAGGGGCGAGCGCAAGATCGAATGACCGGCGCTGACCGGCCTGGTAATAAGGAACGAATGGAAAGCACCAGAGTACGGCTCGCGCGGACGAAGCCTTCACTCCACCTGTTGATGTTCATCCTCATCTTCGGCGCGGCGTTGGTGGGATACGTTGCCGTGATCTGGTCGGGCGAGATTCGCGGCTACGAACCAAGCAAGATCGTGGCGGCGCGCGATCTTGCTCTGCTTATACCGGTGCTTGCGATGTTCTTTTGGATGACACGGACGCAGCGGTTTCGCGGCGAGATGATTGTGCTAACGGCGGCGATCTTTCTGTTCACCGTGGGACAGTTGATCCAGTTTCGGCTCTTCTCCGACCCCGAATACGGCGCTCGTGGCGTGGCGCGAATGAAGGCTCGCGAGGCAAAAGCCCAGACCGTCAGGCTGCTCAATATTGAGACCGGCTACGACGACGAAAAGAAAGCCTTCATGTTCGGCTCTGCCGCGGCAGTTCCGAAGACCCCGGGATTTCAAAGCCTCCCGGTGTACGAGTATTCATTGAACGACATTCTCACTTCAGTGAACACCTACATTCCGATCGCTGCGTTGCTTGCGATGGCGGGGTGCTTTCGGCTCTTTAGAAGCGACAAGTTTCTGCTGTGGTTGCAACGGCACGCCTTGATACTCGGCCTTGCGACGCTCGTCCCGTTTGGGCTCGTGGTGTTGATCAGCGAAGAGGGAAAGTTCCTCGGACAAACGACGCCCTGGGAAGGCGTGAAGATACTTTTCCTGCTTAGCTTCGCCGGAATGCTCGCGGACACCTATCGCCATCTGAGGCGCACGCGCTGGGGCCTGCCGCCTGCGCGCTACTTCTTTCCCTTCGTTGTCATCGCGGCAATGCCGGTGCTGCCATTCTTCGCCCTGTCCGACTTCGGCCAGATGCTCGTTTTCTTTGGCGTGTATGTGATGCTCTACGTTGTGGCGGTTCGCAAAAAGGCTCAGTTGGTTTACGCCATGGCACTGGTAGGTGTCCTGTTCGCAGTGTTCTTCGGCGCATCGAAAGCTTCAACCGGTTTCGGCGTTCCCGGTCGAGTTCATTTTCGCTTCTACCAATGGGCGCATACCTGGGAAGCTCCGCCGCCGGACACATGGTGGTGGAAGGGCGACTTCGATAGATATCTTAGAGTCAAGAACCTCATCCTTGATACCAGTAACCTTCAAGAAACGAAACAGCGAAACAACGAAGCTTGGGCAGACAAGGTGCTGCAGCAATCGCAGGGACTGTTCGGCATCAACGAAGGTGGCACGATTGGCCAGGGGCTGGGACTCGGGTTCCCTGAAACCGTCCCGATTTCAGATTCGGATTTCATATACGCTGCCCTCGCAGAGGAGACTGGGCTCGCAGGAGGACTGGCGATATTGATCGCTCTCAGTATCTTCGTGTTTGCGGGCGCAGCTATCAGCTTAGCCGCGTCAGATATGTTCACCAAGTTACTGGCAGCAGGGCTGACCGCGTTTATCGGCTTTCAAGCCATCGTCAACATTGGTGGAGTGCTCCGCCTTCTTCCTATGACCGGCATCACCCTTCCCTTTGTTAGCCACGGCGGCTGGTCCTTGATAACGTCCTTTGCCATGCTCGGTATTCTTCTGGCCTTCGCGCACCGAAACGCGGTCGTCCGTCCTGTAGCCGCGAAGCAACCCCAGTTTGTTCCGGTTAGATGACCACTTATTGTGCCAGGTCTGTACAGCCCCTGGGCATGCGTGTCCCAAAAGGCGGTGCCCTTCAATAACCGGACGTTCTGGTTAGCTCACAGAGTTTTGATAGCATTCTGAGCAGTTAAGTAAAAAGTTCGGCGAGCAAGTCCTCAGCGGCACACTCGTTGCTCAATTGCTGGGCATATTTATGAGCATCACCCACCAACGATGCTCGCAAGATACAACCTGAGGGGCCAAGAGGCATCGGATTCGTCCGATGCCTTTTTATTTGTGCCGCCTGAGAAAACTGCGACTCCGGCAAGAGGCTTAAAGCAGTTTAGGAATGTCCACGTGGCTAATAGGGCCTATGGTACTTGGACGGATGAGAACCTTTAGTGCGAAGCTGAATGTTCGGGCTGTGAGACATCAATAGCAACCGCCGCATGTTAAGTGTGTTGATGCCCGATGGCGTATACACAAGCCGATACCAATTCTTTCTCAGATCGTCGGAAATTGTCTTTGCTGCTTCGGTCGCTTTGTCAAATGGATAGATAGCTCCGCCTGTGCCAACGGTCAACTGCTCGATTGCGGCGGGCGGCTTCGGTTTGTCCCGCACTAGCGCGCCTCGCGTGCGGTCGGGAACCTGGATAGTGTAGAGCACAACGTTCCCGTCCTGGAGCGCGCGCAGCGCGTCGTCAAATTTAGTCTTGCTCTCAGCATCGTGGCCGTCGCTGATCA
>JBGQGO010000170.1:0-10197 GCA_041497455.1 Blastocatellia bacterium
CTCGTAGGACACTTCCAGTCCGAGCCCGTCAGCTAACCTCGTAGGCTAAAAGGAAGGGCATTACGCCGCGGCGAGTTCGCGGAGCGCATCGCTCCGTGCTTTCCTTTTCTTCACCTCGCGCGGCTAATTCCCTTTGTAAAAAAGTAAGAGCATCTGTTCGGTGGCTAGGCCTATTGGCGCCGAAGAGGAGATAGCCTTCTATGAAAACGAACGCAAGAAAGCGGACGGCTGTATGCCTCGCTTTGACCACGCTGTTGAGCGCGTTTCTGGCAAGCACGCTTCAAGGATGCGGAGGTCAGGGGGGCAAGGGCGGCAATAAAGTAACGCTGATCCTTGGCGCTTACACGACTCCGCGTGAAGCTTATGACAAGGCCCTCATCCCCGAGTTTCAAAAATACTGGAAGGAAAAGACTGGGCAGGATGTCGAGTTTCAGGAATCCTACCAAGGCAGCGGCGCCCAGTCTCGCGCAATCGTCGGCGGATTTGAAGCGGACATCGCAGCGCTCTCGCTCGAAGGCGACATCGACAAGATTGCCGAAGCCGGTCTCATCACCCACGATTGGAAATCGACGCCAAACCGCGGAATGGTCAGCACTTCGATTGTCGTCATCGCCGTCCGCCCTGGAAATCCCAAAGACATAAAAGACTGGCCCGACCTGGCTCAGCCGGGTCTGAACGTGTTGACGCCCGATCCAAAAACATCGGGCGGCGCTCAGTGGAATATCAACGCAATCTACGGCGCTGCGCTGAGAGGATTCGCCGGCGTCGCGAAAGACGACAAGGCCGCTGCGCAGGAGTTTCTCAAGAGCATTCTTCGTAACGTCTCGATCATGGATAGGGGCGCTCGCGAATCGATCACGACCTTTGAGAAGGGCGTCGGCGACGTCGCGATCACCTACGAGAACGAAGTGCTCGTGGGCCGCCAGTCCGGGCAGAACTACGATTACGTGGTCCCGCGTTCGACCATTTTGATCGAGAACCCGGTCGCACTCGTCGACAAGCACGTCGATAAGCACGGAGTGCGCGAAGTAGCCGAGGCATTCGTCAGCTTCCTGTGGACGCAGGAAGCGCAGCGCGGCTACGCAAAGTATGGTTTGAGACCCGTGGTCCCAACGGCGGTAGCCGGAGAAGTCCTCGAGCAGTTCCCGCCAGTGCAGGATCTCTGGAAGGTAGATTATCTCGGAGGATGGAAGAACGTAACCGACGAGATTTACGGACCTCAGGGCGTTTACTCGAAGGCCACCGAGGAGCTTCAAAAGGCGAGATGAGCAGCGTGCAAGCAAATCTCAATGCGCCGAAGCCGGTTGCGTCGGCTCGCGTTTTGTTGCCGTGGGGCAGGTGGGGGCTGCGAGTCACGGCCTTCCTCTATCTCGGCTTTATGGTGGCGCTGCCTCTGGCCACGATCATCAAGAACGGAGTTGCCGATGGACTCCCGGCTTTTTGGGAGGACGTGACGAACCCAACTGCTTTCGCTGCTCTCAAGCTGACGCTGACGACTTCGATTATCATCACGATCATCAACGCGGTGATGGGCACGCTGACAGCTTACGTGCTGGTGCGATTTCCGTTTCCGGGAAAGGGACTGTTCAACGCACTGATAGACATGCCGTTCGCGATTCCGACGCTCGTAACTGGCGTGATGCTCGTAGCGCTTTACGGCCCGCAACGCACGGTCGGCGCGTGGCTGAATGCGCACGGCATTCAGGTCATCTTCGCAACGCCGGGAATAGTGCTCGCGTTGCTGGTCATCACCTATCCGTTTGTGATTCGAGCGGTCCAGCCGGTGTTAATGGAAGTCGAAAAGGGACAGGAAGAAGCTGCCTACACGCTCGGCGCGTCGAAGTGGACGACGTTCCGGCGCGTGGTCTTGCCTACGATTGCACCGGCGCTCATCACCGGATCGCTTTTGTGCTTTGCGCGCGCGCTCGGCGAGTTTGGCTCGATCGTGGTAGTCGCCGGTAATATTCCCGGCGTCACGCTGACCGCGCCAGTCTACGTGTTCGGGCAGATCGAATCGCAGAACCAGCGTGGCGCAAGCGCGATGTCAATCTTGCTGCTGGCGCTCTCATTCACCTTGATCGTGACCGTTGAGTGGATGCAGGGCCGCAACAGGAGAAGCAATGTATCGAGTTGAGAGCTTGATTCAGCGCAGAGACGCAGAGGACGCGGAGCTGGCGCAGAGAAAAACCTCTGCGCGAACGTTGCGTTCTCTGCGCCTCGGCGGCGAAAAAGCTTCTGGCAGCAAGGCGCCCGGTTCGATACGGGCCAAGCTCGTCGAGTGGCTGCTGATCGCGGCCGTTGTTTTGTATGCAACGGGCTTGCTGCTAGCGCCGCTGCTAGCGATCTTCTGGGGCGCGCTCGCGGAAGGCTTCGGCGCGGTTGTGCGCGAACTGACTTCAGCCGACGCAGTCAGCTCGCTCAAGCTGACTTTGATCATGGCGGTCAGCGCGACCGCGATCAACACGGTGTTTGGCCTTTGCATCGCGTGGGTGCTGGTGCGCGACGAGTTTTGGGGCCGGCGAATCCTCAACGGGCTTGTCGACATGCCGTTCGCGGTCTCGCCGGTCATCGCGGGTTTCATGTTGATTCTGTTGTTCGGCAGGACTGGCTGGCTCACCCCGCTAACGGAGGCGCTTGGAATCAAGGTAGTCTTCGCGCTGCCCGGGATTCTACTGGCAACAATCTTCATTTCTCTGCCGTTCGTCATCCGTGAAGTCGCGCCCGTGCTCGGCCAGGTCAACCTCGATCAGGAAGACGCCGCGTTGACGATCGGCGCCAACCGGTTGCAGACCTTCTGGCATGTGACTCTGCCGGCGATACGCTGGGGTTTGCTTTACGGCGTGTCGTTGACGTTTGCTCGCGCAGTCGGCGAGATCGGCGCGGTCCTCGTTGTAAGCGGCGGTGTGAGCCGTCTAACCGAAACCTCCACTCTCTTCATCTTCCGTTCGCTTGATGACCGGAACTACGTAGGCGCGAACGCAATGGCGGTCGTGCTGGCGGGAATCTCGTTCGTCATCTTGATGGTGATCGAGCTTCTCAAGAAGCGAACGGAACAGACTCGGACGATTTAACTCACTCCCATAAGAACCCATCCCCTGAAGCAAAGGAGAGCCTGATGAACTTCGACAGAAAAACATCTTTCTATCATTGGCGACTGGCGGTGCTTCTGCTGTTTGTGCCGCTTGCCTCGGCTCAGGCGCAAACAACCGCCTCAGAGACGACGGCTGCCTCTAGTCAAAAGCAGAGCGACGCAAAGAAAGAAGAGAAGGCCGAAGATATGGAGCAGTTGAAGTCACAAGTGAAGCAGCTTCAATCGCTCGTCGAACAGCAGCAGCGCGCGCTCGCAGAAATCCAAAGGCGCCTAGACGAAACGGACGGCAAGGCACGAGCCGCCGCGCAAGTTTCGTCGTCAAGGGCCGACGAGACGATCGTATCGGCCGACCTTCGCACCGCTTCGCTCGAAGTCAATCAGGCTCCCAAGAACGCGCCCGCCGCGAGCCAGTCGAAGGCTCAGGACAAACCCGCAGCAGTGGCGGGATGGGAAAAACTTCATGCGTTTCTGCGCAGCCCGGACGGCGCTTTCGAAACGCAAGTGGGCGGCTACGCGCAACTCGACTTCCGCGGCTATCAGTCGGGAGACCATCCTCCTAACACCTTCCTTGTTCGGCGGGCTCGGATGTCGCTTGAAGGGAAACTGGAGCGCTACTTCGATTACCGCATCGAAGGCGATTTCGCGGACACCAACAACACCGCTCTGCGCGATTTCTACGTGAACATTCACCGCATCGACGAGTTTCAACTTCGCTTCGGGCAATTCCGCGTGCCGATCAGCCAGGAGGAAATGCGCTCGGATAACCTTCAGGATTTCGTCGAGCGGTCGCTGGCCAACAATCTGGTTCCCAGCCGCAGCCCCGGGATTGGGGCTTCGGGTGTTCTGAAGAAAGGCGTGTTCGAGTATCAGATCGGAGCGTTCAACGGCAAAGGGCTCCTCGCCGCAAACAACAACGGTACTCCTGAAACTGCTATCCGCCTTCGCTTTACTCCCTGGAAGAACGGCGGCGAGTTCCTGAGCAAGGGTTTCATCTTCGGCGGCGCGTTTACTCAAGGACGAAGCTTGGGCGGCCTGAGCGTTCGCGGGCAAACCGAAAGCCGGAGCTTCAGCTTCTTCGTGCCCGATACGATCAACGGAAAATATATTCGCGCAAACGGCGAGGTGACCTGGCTGCTCGGACCGGCGGTGATACGCGCCGAGTACGATCAAACGAATCAGCGGCGTGATAACCTCGGGCCAGGCGGACGAAATCTCCCGGGCGTCGTGGCCAAAGGGTACATGGGTCAGTTCACCTACCTGCTGACTGGCGAGGAAAAACCCGAGTCCGGGGTTCTGGCGCCCAGGAACAACCTGTTCGGCGATTCGAATGGCAAGCAGGGTTTTGGCGCATGGGAGCTGAAGTTTCGCTACTCGAATCTTCAAATCGCCGATGGCACCGCAAAATCGAATCGAGCCGAGACGTTTTACTTCGGGCCAAACTGGTATATGAACCGGTTCGTGCGTTACCTGCTTGATCTTGGCTTCGAGCGATTCCAAGATCCGTTGCGTTCGCCCCGACCCGGCGACCGGAGCTTCTTCGTCGTTCTCAGCCGCGTTCAAGTTGCGTTCTAAGAAAAAGCTGAACGGTGAATGGTGAATGCTGAATTGAATGACACCAAACGACGAATGTAAGATTCTCAGGTCATCGTTCAGCACCGAGCTTTCTCGCTTTCGAGCTTCCAATGTCCATAGTTCTTGAACAGATATCGAAGCGGTTCGGCAACCAGTGGGTCGTCGACAACGTCTCGCTTGAAGTGGCGGACAAAGAGCTGTTCGTGTTGCTCGGCTCCAGTGGCAGCGGCAAGAGCACGATCCTGCGGATGATCGCAGGCCTGACGCAACCCACGAGCGGACGGATTCTGCTGCACGGGCGCGACGTCACCGATCTGCCGCCTCAGCAGCGGGGCGCCGGTTTCGTCTTTCAAAACTACTCGATCTTTCGCCACATGACCGTTGCCGAGAACATCGAGTTTGGACTACGAATTCGCAAGGTCCCAAGGGAAGAACGAACGCGGCGGCGCGAACAGTTGCTCGAGCTGGCCGGGCTTGCGGGACTCGGCAGCCGGTACGCGCATCAACTATCGGGAGGGCAGCAACAGCGAGTCGCACTCGCGCGCGCGCTTGTGTACGAACCGAATGTGCTACTGCTCGACGAACCGTTCGGCGCCTTGGATGTCAAGATTCGAGCGCAGCTCAGGCGCATCCTCAAGGAGATTCAGCAGCGGCTTGCGGTGACGACCATTCTCGTCACTCACGATCAGGAAGAAGCGTTCGAGTTGTCGGACCGAATCGGAGTGCTCGAACGCGGCCGGCTGCTCGAGGTTGGCGCGGGCGAGAATCTCTATGCTCGTCCGCGGTCGCTGTTCGCGGCGACTCTCCTGGGAGCGGGCACGGTGCTGGTCGGCAGGGCTGAAAACGGACAAGCGCGATTCGGCTCGCTCACCTTGCCGATCCCTGCCGAAAGCCCGCACGACGAAGGCGCGCGTGTGCAGTTGCTCTTCCGCCCCGAGCAGGTAGTCCTCGGCACAGACGCTCCGCCGCCTGATGTGCCCTTCATCGGCAAGGGCGCCATCATCGAAGAAAGCTTCGCGGGACCGTCGCGCCGCGTGCGCGTGAGATTGCCCAGACCTTCGGGAACACGACAACTGGCGCCGCCGCTTCCGTTCGGAGAGGAGTCTTTGCTGATTGACGCAACGTTGCCTTCCGAGGTAAGCGTCAATGGACAGGAGATGTGGGTGAGTCTGCGAGCGTGGACAATCCTGGATCAACCGGATCCGCAGTTGCTCACGTGCGATCCGGGTGAGGGCTCAACGACGCCGCTTGCGATCACGCGCCTGCTCGCGGAACGAATGCAGGCGTCGACAATGGTGTTGGCCGTGGCCGAAGACCCCGACAAAGCCGAGGCTTTGCGAGCGAAGCTCGGCGAGCGTGTGCAAGCTGAGTCACTGCCTGACGCTGGGGTGCGCGTCCGCTTCGGGAAGGCAGCGGAACAGATTGCCGCCGAGCAAGCAGAATCGCTCTACGAGATGCTGGTGATGACCGCTCGATCGCGATCGAGGGCTTCGCGGATTCCGGTGCTCGAGGCTAGAGCGATCGCAAGGCAGTTGGGTGAAACCTTGATGACTGTCCTGGAGCACACAGACGTTCCTGTGCTCATAGCACAGGGAGAGCGGACGCGGCTCGAACGCATATTGATTTGCACCGCAGCAGGCGAGCCCGGCAAGAGCGACGTCCGCGTGGGGGGCCGGTTGGCGCGGCGTCTGGGCGCGACGGTGACGTTGCTGTACGTCGCGCGAGAATCGGAGCACGTGAGTCCCCTCACACGCAGTCACCTCGATCGCGCGGCCGCTACGCTCAAAGCAATCGACGTCGAAAGCGAAGTGCGAATCAGGAGCGCGCAAACTCCACTTGCGGGAATAATGGCCGAAGCTACAGAAGGAGATTACGACTTGATAGTCATCGGCGCTCATGGCCCTCGGTCTCGAATTCGTTTCAGGCCCAACGACGTGATGCTCCAAGTGCTGGCGACGGCACAGCGGCATGTGCTGGTTGTCCCGCCCGATAGAGTTTGACTAAGAGTGAAATGACCATAAGAGCATCTTGAGCGAATCCCACCCACGGGAGTGGGTGGCTAGTTCAGGCCCAGCCTACACAGGAGTGCCCCCGAGATTCCCGTTTTCATTTCCTTCTTTCCCCTCGCGCCGCGAGGGGAGAGAGAGAACAAACCAAAGCGGGGCGCACCGCTTCGTTAGGCTGCACTTGAACGATCCACCCACGCTGGGTGGGATTGGCGCCACCTCCATCAGTGTTTAGGCGTCGTCCGAGCTCAAGGCCCATTAGCAATTGCACCCGGCTCGATAGAATTTGATATGGCCGGTTGGGAATGAGCCAATAAATTGATTAAACTGGCTTGCTCGATCTGGCTCCAACAACTGCGAGGTTACAATTGGCAAGCAAAGAAGCGAAGGACCGAACCCGAAAGATCATCGTCCGCCTCAAGAAAGCATATCCCGACGCGAAGTGCAGCTTGAACCATTCCAATCCGCTCGAGCTGTTGATCGCGACGATACTATCGGCTCAATGCACTGACGAGCGCGTCAACATCGTCACCGCCGACCTGTTCAGAAAGTACCGCTCGTGCGCCGACTACTTGAAGGTCCCTGCCAGCGAGATGCAGAACGATGTTCGCACGACTGGCTTTTTCCGCAACAAGACGAAATCAATTCAAGGCGCCTGCAAGGTCCTGAACGAGCAGTACGGCGACCGCGTCCCCGAGACGATGGAAGAGTTGCTGCAACTGCCGGGAGTGGCTCGCAAGACAGCGAACGTCGTGCTAGGAAATGCGTTCGGTATCGCGAGCGGGGTCGTTGTCGACACCCACGTATCGCGGCTGTCTCAGCGGCTCGGCCTCACCGCGAACAAGACGCCCGAAAAGATCGAGCGTGATCTCGTTGAGCTCGTGCCGAAGAAAGCCTGGATCGATTTTTCGCACCTGTTGATCTATCACGGGCGACGCGTATGCAAGGCGCGCAGGCCGCTATGCGAGAAATGTGTGGTCGAGAAATACTGCCCTTCGTCGCGGCTCAAGACAGGTGAGGAGCCGGCGTGACGCGCGCCGGCTGACTCATTTGGACTGCGCCGCCCTGTTGCGCATTGAGTGACTGTCGCATGCGTGGCGGCGCTTTTGGCTTTTGCGGAGGGCTGCACGGTGCTCGCCTTAAGCCAAAAGCGCCGCCACGCATGCGACAGTTATTGAATGCGGATTAGGGCGGCGCAGTCCAAATATGTTATTGAATGCGGAATAGACGGCGCAGTCCAAATGAGTAACTTCTCCCGAGGCTGCTCGTCTTCCAGCCAGTCGCGAGTCATATCACACCAGAGCGCGAGCCCCCGCCACTCAGCGAATCGCCAGTAGTAGCGTTCGATCTTCTTATCAGAAGTCTTGCGCGCGCCGTTGTGCATCCGGGCGAACTTGCCTCTAACCCACGAATCGAGCGCGAGCCCGCCGTAGCGGCCGACCAGCTTCAATATGTTCTCCGCAGCGTAGTCGCCTACGCCCTTGACGCGCTTCATCTCGCGCTTCAGCTCCGCGGCCGGCAGCTCGCTCGTGAGCCAGCTTTCGACGTCGATCTCTCCGCTCGCGACACGTTCGGCGAGCTCTTTCAAATGGGGCGCGCGATAGCCCGCTCGCACTTTGTCGCGGTAGAAACTCTCAGGCATCGAAGCCATCGTTTCCGGAGACGGAAACGTCCGGCGTCCCCCGCTTGATGCGCGGCCCAGTGCGTCAACGAGTCCATTGATCATCTTGTCGGTCAGCGCCCAGGAACAGTTGGTTGTGCAGATCATCTTCACGACGTCTTCGAACACAGTGGGCGCGCGCAGCAAGCGGCCCGCGCCTGAGCTTGCGATCCACGAGAAGTCAGGATCGTGCGCAACTGCGTTGTAGAAGCGAGTCATATCATCGTCGAGCCTGAGCATGTGCCGCACGTCGCGAGTGATCTTTCCGAGGGCGCGTGGTCCAACGTTTCGAGCGATGTTGACATTGACGGCTCGCTTCCCTTTCGAGATCGCGACCGTCACCGGCCGCGCTTTGCCAATGTCAATGACTCTCGTGAGCGTCCAGGTTTCCTGATTCAACTCGAACGGTGGGAGATCGTACCAACCATGACTGATGGCAGTGCGCTTGAAGCTGAAGGTTGGGGGAGTTGGGATAGTGATTTCCATACGACCAATATGACCTATATGACCAATGACAAATGATCACATCTCTTCATCAAGTTCGACAAACTCGTCGGCCTGCTCAATTTCGAAATATTGATCGAACACCTCGGCAGTTCGCGGCAGATCGAGGCCGCCCGAGAAGAAAAGGTATTCGAGAAATCGTTCCTTCGTCTGGCGTTCGTCGTCCACGACGTCCTGACCGAAGCCGCCTTGAGTTATTGCCACGATCATTCGTTGCGTGGCGGTCGCTTCACCTTCGTCAGACGCCGATTCCGAACGAGCTGTCCTGTCACGCAGAAGCTCCAGGTAAGCGAGCTTGAAGGTGACTACGTAATAGGACTTCTCCATTTCCATAGGAAAAACCGGTTCAGGGTTCAGAGTTCAGAGTTCAGGGTTTCGGGTTCAGGGTTTGAGGTTTCGAGTTAAGGGTCATCTCATCTTTCCGCGCGTCCCGGCACCCGAACCCTGAACCCCGAACCTTGAACCCTGAACTCTGAACTCTGAACCCTGAACTCCGAACCACGAACTTATTTCATCCGGTCGTCGCGCCGATACGAAGCGCGGATGACCGTCTTTATGTTTCCACGGATGTTGAAGTCGCCTTCGATGTCAACGGACATCGGATCGCACGCGCCGACGAAGTCTTCGAGGATGCGATTCACGACGTGCTCGTGAAAGATCTTCACCGGTCTGAACGCGTTGATGTACAGCTTGAGTGACTTCAACTCGACGCAAAGCTCGTTCGGAACGTAGTCGATCTTGATCGTGGCGAAGTCTGGGAAATCCGAGAACGGACAGATCGCCGTGAACTCCGGACAGGTGAACGAAATGTTTATCTCTTTGCCCTTGTATTGGTACTCGAAGGTGTCCAGTCCCGGGAGATTCATCGCCTCGGTCGGCGTCTCTTCGATAACCGGACCGGAGTGTTCCAAAACTTCTGCTGTCATCGTCAGCTCCCTTCGCCCCTCCCATCGTCGGAGGGGTTTTAGACTGACCCTGCAAGGTCAGGTTTCAGGAACGCGGCATCAATTTGCTTGTGGGCCGCGCGAAGAAGAGTCTAGCAGCGCGGATCACCTTGCTTCAAATGTGGGCTGAGTTCATGGGTACCGATTGGGGACGTTGTTGCGGCGGCGGAAAAGAAGGCAGAGCACGAGTCCGACAGCGAAGCCGCCGATGTGCGCCATGTAAGCGACCCCGCCTTGTCCCGAGGACTTGAAGGTAGCCGTGTACTGACTGAAGATCTGAATGACGATCCAAAAGCCGAGCACGACGACGGCCGGAAGCTCAATCGTAGTCCAGAGGAATCCGAGCGGCAGCAATGTCCGAACTCGATTTCGCGGAAACATTATCAGGTAGGCCCCAAGCACTCCGGCGATCGCGCCCGA
>JBGQGO010000171.1:0-10189 GCA_041497455.1 Blastocatellia bacterium
GCCGCCTTGTCCGAATTCATTTGCTGTCGCTTGGGGGGCGGCGTTTTTGTTTGTGCAGCAACCGCGCAATCGAACGTGTTGGATGAGTGCTCCCAATAACCCAAGCGCGCCGCCACGCATGCGACAGCCGTTAAATGCGGAATAGGCGGCGCAGTCCAAATAGGCGCCGCGGTCCAAATAAGCCGCTACGCTTCAATCTTCACAACGCTGATCTTCTCGAGCAGCCGCAAGTAATCAGACACGTCCTCGATCGGAACCAGCCCGTAAGCGGCGGCGATGTAATCGCGAATCGCCTGGATGCTCCGCTTGCCGTCCACCAGATTCAGAATCTCGTAGAGTACGATATCCGCATTCGGCCTCGTGTTGACCCGTTCGAGCACCTTCAGATCGTCGCCGCTCGCCCTCTCAGCAACGTAATCATAATAGTAGACGTTCATCGGGCCAGTTACTCGCCGAGTCGGGATGCGCGCGTAATCCATCGTGACGGTTCGGGGCCTCGACGCCTCTTTCGGATTGCGCGGCTTTTGTTCTTTGGGCTCCTCTCGCGGCTCCAAGGTGAAAATGACCCGCTTGCCTTTGCGCTGTTCGCTCAACACCCCTGTCAGCAGCAACCACATGCCGCTTAACTGATCCACCAGTCCTTCCACTTTCGTTTCGAGGGCTTTGTCGCCCGGAGCGAGCATCATCACCGACGCAAGCGCTTCGGCGTCGTGTTCGAGCGACCGCGCTATGATGTTGCGTGCCTCGTCTACCGCGTTCGGGACGCCGCTCGCCTCAACTGCGCGCGCTCGTTCTCGCTCCTTCGGAACGCGCGCCAGCGCCCGGGCGAAGACCTCGTCGGCCAGGCGCGCGGCGTCACGTGCGCTCGCTCGAGCCAAAAAATATCCCGAGGCTGCCGCGATGAAAGTCGAGCGCTTGATCTTGGTGGCGTCGATGTTCGCCGGCGAGTCGTTGTTGGTGTGAATGAAAACGTCCGGCCAGTCGCGCAGGTAAATCGCCGGGATTCGGAACGAGCCCTCCTGGTACACGTCGTGATCCGAACCCATCTCGAACGGCGTGATATCGGCTACAAGGCTGTCCTTGCTTCCTTCCGGCGAAATGAGCGCATCCTCGAAACCGGCTCCTGAAGCCGCTTTCGCGCTGCCCGCGATCGCGTACTCGCCGAAGATGTCGCCAACCGCGTTCACACAACTCGGAAGCGAAGCGGGCGTGTGAGTCACGTGCAGCACGGCTTTCGTCAAACTGTAGGCGCCGCCGACCATGTCACAGTGAACGACCGCCTTCATGCGGCGAACGATCTCCGGATGCTGGGCAAAGTAGGCCACGGTCCCGCTGATCTCGGGCGGCCAGATGAATCGGATCGTGCGGCGCGGAGGAGTGATCTCGCCGCGGCGGATCAACGAAGTGAGCGCGCGCGCTGCCTCGAGTATCGCCGCCGCCCCGGAAGCGTTGTCGTTAGCTCCCGGTTTCTGATGGCACAGATGGCACGAGTAAACGATCTCTTCATTAGCGGCGTCGCTGCCGGGAATGACCGCGCTCACCACCTCGTAGTTGCTCGGCTTCATCTCAGCTTTCACGGCCGCGTGAAGCGTGATCTGTTCGCCGCGCGCCAGCCGCGATTGATACTCGCGGGCTTTGCGCAGCGAGATCATGAACGCGAACTTGTTGTTCGGATTGTATGGCGACAGGTGACCCCACCGCACGTTGTCCGCGTAGTCGCCCGACCAGCCGGTGACCTGATTCTGCTGGTAGCTGAGAATGCCGGCGGCCCCCCGCTCCTCGCAGGCCAGCTTATGTACGGCGGCGACTCCCCCGCCGGCGAGCACGATGCGGCCCATTACTTCTTTGCCTTCGTAGTCCTTCGCCGAGGTCCCCACGCCCACGTCTACGAGCGTGGTCGTCGCGGTCGCGCTCTGGGAATAGTCGGCGAGCGCGACACGCATTTCTTCCCAGTCGGCGATCTTCACCTTGTTTGGTTCGGTTTCCCACAACTCGGCGGACTGGGCTTCCCATCCGGTCGCCGACTTCAGCGTGTGGTAAGTCTTCTCGCCGTCCGCGGGGAAGCGTTCGATCTGAACCTGGTCGAGCCCGTACTCTTTTGCCTTCGCGGCAATGTACTCGGCGGCGCGCGAATACCCAGAGGACGCTTGCACGCGATGCGAACGGGCGAGCTCGATCACGGTGTCTTTGGCGATCACGCCGCTGATCTCGGCGCCGAGCGCGGATATTTCTTTGTCCGAGAGCAGCGCGGTCTTTTTGAATTGAGCCGGCTGCGCCTGCCCGGCAACGGAACCAGTGAGCGATTGCGCTAGAAGGACAAAAAGAACAAAGACTGAAGCGATCTTCTTTTTCATCATAAGTGCCTCGTTGTATAGCGCGAACACAAGATCAGGATTCTACCCCATCGCCCGTGTCGGTGCGCAAACCTTTGACACATGAAATTGGGATATGAAGTCCGGCCAGCTATTCATCAGCTCAGCTAAGCTCGACAGTGCTTTGTGTGGCAACGGAGCGAGTCTTCCGGTGGGTAACGACCTTCTTTGTTTAGGCCGTTGGTCGCCACGATGCTGACAGCAGCTCTGTCGGAAGTATTCCTATTCGGCTGGGGTTGGTTGAGGTCCTAGCGCGAACTGCACTAAGACACGGACTTAGGCGCCTTGAAGCGATTGCCATCAAGGAACTTCAATACCACGTCGGATTCTGGGAACTCTCCGAGCCACTTTCTAACCTCACTCCTCCCGACGCCGCATGCGAGTCCAGCGTATGCAAAGGCCCTGAGTTCAAACGGGTTCTCAGTTCGCTTGGCTACCTCCCTGATCAGCTGTCTCGCATCGTCAGGCATCCAAAGAGACAACCGTTGTGCTACGAGCGGTAGCATGAAAGATGGTAGTGTCCTTTGTTCAAGCTTTTCCGCAAGGAACTCTCTTACCTTTTTCGGTGCCTTCTCATCCGCTGGGAACGAATGGGCCATCTGGTACACTGACCATGACATCCTACCCCAGGTCGATTCGGCATAGTCGACATACCACGCGCCGAGATTGCGCCAATGCCCCGAGATACGAACCAGATTGGCCACCGCATCTGCCGCGTGAGGCATCGCATGCGCGACATCGACGATACTCGGGACGTGCTTGTAGAGTTCATGCTTGATGATGCGAGATATGACAAACTTTATTGTAGTTCTCGCTGATTCAGTCGGTTCAGCGACAATCTTTTGTAGCATTTCTTCGAGAGGTCCAGCATCGTCCAACTCGTCCAGACTGAAATCCGCAGCACTATGCTCGATTTCCCGCGTTGCGGCATCCAGTTCGGAGCCTGAATATGCGTGAGTCTTCGCAACGTTGATCCGCAGACCTCTTTCCTCGAGTTGCTCCTGGATGTAGAGCTGAGCATCTCGCACACGCGCCTCCTCCTTCGCGAAGATCCATATGTCGTCCATCCATCGACCAGCTGCAGCACCGGACTTACGGGCTAGGGAGTACCTCGACTTTGCATGGCGCCGAAGAACGTCATCAATCGGACGAAGGAAAAAGTGCGCGAGTACGCACGACGCTAAACTACGCTGGGGCAGCCCGCTGCGTCCGTTGATACACCCCCAACCGCGAAGCAAGTCTTCCAAACGCTCGATGATTTTATTTGTTTTCAGAACAGCGTGAAGGTCTTCCATCAACGTGTCTATCGATATTGAAGCGAAACACGACACGACATCCGTTGTGAGACCGTTTGGAAAGTAGTCAGAAAGTGCGATGAGGTGAGCTCGGTAATACTCCCATTCTTTTGAGTTGGACAGGTACCTTCCCGATTCGGGACTCTTGCGGCTCAGTCGCCAGCCGTAAACAAATGACGACAAGTCTCCGATGAGCTTACCGCTCAATTGATCCACTAAGGCTTGGTACACGAGTCGGTCGAGGGCGTCGAGGATTAGAGCCGGTCTTGTAACGTAGTTTTCCTTTGGTACATCCACCTTGACGCACCGCATGGTTCCGCGCGCGTTGAGCCTTGCCTCTACCAAACTGGTTTGATTCTTCACTACCCATGCGATTTCGGGCCAACCCCACGGATCCTTGTACCAGTCACCAAACGCGTCAGCCAATACGTTGGCCTGAGCACGTTCTATGTTTAGAGCTGCGTTCCAGTCCATGAACGAGTCCTATGAAGTAAGTCAGTCAGCAGAAAGAGACAAGCACAGTCCTTGAAGGCACTCAACTCAATCCGCCCCTTAGAGCCTGCGGCGCTATGACCTTAAGAGTTGCATCGTTTTGAAGGCGTTGAAAAGGACCTCCAGACACGGCGAGTTATAGTAGCTTGCGCGACGAATGTCAATCAGAAAGACGGGTCAGGCGACCCTTTGACGCGCGTCCGCGACCGACTGGTGACATATCGCGTGAGCTAATCAGGTGCTCGGAAAGTCGATCTTGTCGTAGATTTCGGATAACGGCAGTGAACAGGGCACCGACTTCAGGTGGATGGTATCTTCGAGCCTGTTGGTTTCGTAGAGAACCCAACTCCTGTCCGCCTGCCGAACGTAGTGCTCGACGTGAGGTCTATCCTGCGCAATGAGCAGATACTCCTGGAAGGTTTCGATCGTGCGGTACTGCTCAAACTTCCCGCCACGGTCGTAGTCCCCGGTTGAATCGGAAAGCACCTCGATGATCAAGACGGGGTTCAATAGCGTGTCTTTCTGTTCGTCGCTGAACTTAGGAGCTTCGCAGATGGCCACAACATCGGGATAGGTGTACAGCCCGGTTGGACTCACCTCAACACGCAAGTCTGTCGCATAGACCCTACAAGGCCCCTTCTTGAACTGTGTCCGAAGCTCGCCTACTAAATTCGAGACGATCGAGACGTGTTGTGGGCTGGCTCCGCCCATCGTGAAGATTTCGCCGTTGAAATACTCATGCTTGGTCTCCGAGCTACGCTCAAGAGCAAGATACTCTTCCGGGGTGTAGTACGTGTTTGGCTTAGAGGCCATCACTGCTCCTTCAGTTACTTCCGCCGGCTGTTGGGCCGCATCTGCGCGAACGTCATCGCCGCCGCATACGCATACCCACACAGGTAAATCATCAAGAACGGCAGCGTCCCGAAGATCCCGCTGTCTATCGCAAACCAGATCGTAAACACAAAGTAGGCCGCAAACAGCAGCTCCAGCCACGGCAGCGAAATGCGCCGCGGCACGTAGCGCTTCTTCACCCAGGTCGTGTCGTGCGTGTCTTCGATCCTGTACTTCGGCGTGCGAATGAACGGCGTCTTCACTCCAAGCATCGCTTCGATCACCGCTCGCGCGTTCGAGAAGGTCAGAGCGATCCCCATGCTCATCACGAACGGCATGTACTTGAGCGACTGCTTCCACGTATCCGGATGAAGATACCGCTGCGTCACGACGTAAAAGACCACGACCGAAAGCGTCGAGAACGTCAGAATCGGCACGTCGAGCGCGAACAAGTGAAACAGCCCCTGGTTGTAACGCACGATCAGTATCGGAAAATTGATCAGCGCAAGCACGATCACCAGCGGCGCCGCAAGGTTGCCCGTCAGGCGGAAGAACTGCTCGAGCTTCACTCGCCTCGACAGCCTTGGGTCATACCAAATGCGTCGAAACAGCTTGATCCCCACTTGGACGACGCCCTTGGCCCATCGCCGCTGCTGTGACTTGAAAGCGTTTATCTCGACTGGTAACTCGGCAGGCACGTCGTCGTCAGCCAGATAGACAAAGTGCCAGCCCATCAGTTGCGCGCGATAAGAAAGGTCGGTGTCTTCAGCAAGCGTGTCGTGCTGCCAGCCGCCCGACCACTCGATCGTTTCGCGCCGCCAAATCCCGGCCGTGCCGTTGAAATTGAAGAACCCGCCGCAGCGATTGCGCGCCACCTGCTCGATTATGAAGTGCCCGTCGAGCATGATCGCCTGCACCTTGGTGAGCAACGAGTAGTCCGCGTTGATGTGGCTCCATCTCATCTGCACCATCCCGACCCGCTCGTCGGTAAAGTAGTCAATCATCCGGCGTATGCAATCGGGACGGGGCACGAAGTCGGCGTCGAAGATCAGAACGAACTCGCCTGAAGATTTCTTGAGCCCCGCTTCAAGCGCGCCGGCTTTGAAGCCTACGCGGTCTTCGCGATGATGATAGACAATGTCAAAGCCCTGCTCGAAGTATTTGTTCACCGCAGCCGAAGCGATCTGCTGCGTGTCATCGGTCGAATCGTCCAGGACCTGAATCTCGAGCAGCTCGCGCGGGTATTCCAGATTGACAACCGCCTCGATCAGCCGCTCGGCCACATACATCTCGTTGAACAGCGGCAACTGCACTGTCACGCGCGGCAGGCAACCCGGCACGAATCTGGATTTGGGGTGCGGGCGATGGTTCTTGTAGCGAAGGAACAAATAGACGAGTCGGTAACGATAGACCCCGTAAACGGAAAGCAGCCCGAGGATGCCGAAGTAGACCGCCATGAAGTAAATGTCCAGCGCGTCATTGATATTCAAGTAGCTGATGTTCCCTGCGGGATAGCGGCCGCCCTGGGCCGCTGACGAAGCTACATACTTGTCGACTGCCACGTTGCCCGTCTCTGCTAAAGGGAGCGCCAGCAGCGCGACTTGAGCGGTCTTGCCAGCCTCGACTACTGCTGAGCCAAGGATGCGATCCACACCTGGACACTCCGAGGCAATCACGTAGCGCCCCGGCTCGAGGTTGTCGAACGAGAAGTCGGCATTCGCGTCGGTTATCAGTCCAAGCTGGCGCAGGGCATCGAACCCATCACGACGCTCCGTGGATGAGCCGGCGCCTGCCCGGGAGGTCGTTTGGTATTCCGCACCGGTGGCCGTGTTGCGCGCCGTCACAGTCAAGCCCGCCATAACATAGCCGCGCTTTTCAACTATCGTTCCCTGGATCGAGGCTTGTTTTTCTGCGTGAGTCAGTCCTGCCAAAGCGAAGAAGAGCATCCCGAGCAGGGCCGGTCTGAGTAGCTTGATCATTTAATTCCTATGATTGCAGCCTGATTACTAATCGTTACTGCCAAAAACTTTGTAGTGGAACCAAGCGCAAAGTATAGGGATGAGCCGCGCTCATTTCAAGACGAGGTCACTGCAAGTGGGTGGCTTGGACATTTCCCCGAAGGGGATGCGTCCTCCAGCCCAGGGTTGCTGTACTCGGCTACCCTGGGAAAGACGGCGGCGAGTTCCCCAACCCCACCGGGGTTGTGGCCAAGCTTCCCCGGGTATCCAATCGTCTCGACTCGTTATCGATGATTGAGTTCATGGCGCTTTCGACGTGACGCCCCGCCGCAACCCCGTTGGGGTTGCGAGGATCATCGCTGCCATTCTGCCATTCCCAAGGTAGCCGAGTACAGCAACCTTGGGCTTTGGGCCACAACCCCGTTGGGGTTGCGAAATCCCCAACCTTTTCCGGTTGGGGGATTGCTAGAAATGCCGCAGCAGCCCCGCCGGTAGGCTGCATTGAACTCTCTTCAGCCTACCGGCTGGAGATTGCCGCCAACGTCACTTGACGTTTACCGTAATGCTCGTCGCGGCGTTGTTGCCCGCTGCATCGAAAGCGATGCACTTCAGCGTGTGATTGCCCCTCGCCGCGTTGTTGGTTTTCCACTTCACCGTGTAGGGCGCCCGAGTCCAGGTGGTGAACAACTGTTTGTCTATGTAGAAATCGACTCTCGTCACCGCGACCTTGTCGGATGCGCGTATCGTAACTTTGACGTCGCCTCTAATGAGATCTCCGTTCTCGGGGTCGGCGAACCAGACTCGTGGAGGAGTAGTATCGCTCGCCCTCACGGTGACCGTGATCGAAACGCTCGATGAGTTGCCCGCTTGATCGGCAGCCACCGCTTTCAAGGTGTGCTTCGAGCCCGCAGCCAACGAAGACGTGCTCCACGAGAACACGTAAGGAGCAGACGTGTCGGCGCCAACCAGCGCTCCATCGGCGTACAGGCTCACTGAAGCCACGTTTACATTGTCTGACGCATTCACCGTGATCTGCTCGCCTTGAGACTCACCCACAGTCCCGCCGACCTGCGGTTGCAGGAATGAGACCGAAGGCGGCGGCGCATCACGAGGCAGCACAGCAGTAACAGTGATCGAAGCGCTCGCCGAGTTGCCAGCCTGGTCTTGGACTACGGCGATGGGCGTGTGCTGTGAACCGCTAACCACCGACGATGTATCCCAGGTGAACGCCTACGGAGCCGCAGTGTCCGTACCGACGAAGAGCCCATCGGCAAAAAGGCTGACGGCGGTCACCCCTAGATTGTCTGATGCGTCAACCTGGACAAGCTCGCCAGGTGATATAACTACTTGTCCGTTAGGTTGAGGCTGAGCGAAACTGATCGAGGGTGGCGTGGCATCGAACCCGGCTCTCAGCGTGACGGTGGTACTGATGTTTGTGGTGTTCGGCTGCCTGGTTTGAGCGCACCGCTCGGCCGGCGCAAGTGAAGACGATTTACGGATTCAAAACGGATTCGCTTCGCGAATACGATGAGTACGACGTAGCTCCGGAGCGGTGACTTGGAATTGGGATACGGACTGCGGCACCGGTTATATGGACTGCAGCGGCCCACGGCATTTTTGGACTGCGGCGGCCCCGCCGCCGCTTTCGCTTTGTTCGAGTCAGAGACTCAATATGCCGATCGAGCCTGCGCTACAAGCCAAAGCGCCGCCGCTTGCAGACGAACTGCATAAACACGGAATAGGCGGCGCAGTCCATACGAGCCAAAGCGCCGCCGCTGCCTATGACACTCGTTGATCTTCGAATAGGCGGCGCAGTCCACACCCTCGCTCTTCCTCGCTCCCGGGAATACGTAGGGCATTTTACCTTTCTAATATCTGTGAACTCAGACGCGCGCCACTACTTATCAACCGATGTGCGACGCTTTGCCCTTCCCCGACCCCCAACCCCTGACGCCCAACCCCCGGCTGGGGCATTTCAGGGCGAACCGGGGAACAAGACCTCAACTTTCTCAAGCTTCCCTGGGAAATGCGGGTAATGAAATGCGCGGTATTCCCTAATTTCGGGTTGACAACAAAAGGCGCCGTGATACTATCGGGCAAGCTGGGAAGCTCACATTCAGAAGTTCTGTCCAGCCGTGATGGTTCCTTCCCAATATTATTCGGACTAAGAAGTAAGGAGCGGAGGTGTTATGAAGAGAACGGCATTATTCTTAGCAGGAGCGTTTTTGACCGTTGTCGACCACAAACGGAGAGCTGCTGCTCTACGAGTGCTCGTCGCCGGGTCGTTTCTATTAATGCTGTCTGCGAGTGCGTCGGCGGCCAATAAGTTTTGGATCGGTGCAGGAGCGGGCAATTTTAACGACAATACCAGATGGTCGACCACAACGGGCGGGGCAAACAACACGACTGCCCCAGGCACTCTCGATGAGGCACGTTTTGATGGCCTAGGACTGGGAAGCTGCACGATCACCGCCTCTATAGCAGGAGTGCAGTCCATCAATATTGCAAGCGGATATACCGGGACCATTACGCAAAATGCTGGAGTCACCATCTCGATTACCGGAGGCGTTCAGGACTTCATCCAGGCTGGTGGCACCTTCGTGGGCGGCGATTCGAGTATCACCGCCGCGGACGCGTTCACGCTGTCGGGCGGGGCGTTCACATCCACCACCAACACGCTCTCTGTGGTTGGCACCCTTACGGTCTCGGGTGGCATTTTCACTCAAGCGGCTGGCGGGACTATCACCGCTGGCTCGATAACTGTATCAACTAGCGGTACATTCACCGGCGGCAACTCTGCCATCACTCTAAATAGCGCTGCTGGCTCGCTCACCATTTCGGGCGGAACCTTTACCTCCACCAGTGGCATCCTTACGGTGGTTGAGGGCTTTAGCCACACCGCGGGAACCTTCACCCACAACGGGGGCACGGTTATCTTTACCGGCAACGATTCCACGCTCAACGCCGCGGTAACCACTACGTTCAACAACGTAACCTTCAACGGTACCGCCAATGGCGATAACAAGAATATTACCGGTAGCGGCTTCGTGGTGGCTGGTACGCTCACCTTCACAAATGGAACCGTGAGCGGCACAATCGCAGCTCAGGGAAACGTCACCGTCGCCGCTACCTACGACGGCGGCACCGGTTTGCTCAGCTTCACGGGCACGGCGGCCCAGAGTTTCTCCATCGGCGTCGGCGGCATTATTCCGACGGGAGACTGGACGATCAACAAGTCTCC
>JBGQGO010000172.1:0-10103 GCA_041497455.1 Blastocatellia bacterium
GCGAATTGCGAATTTCGAAAGGAAGCAACGAGGAATTACACGAATGAAAAGAGAGCAAAGGGCCAAGAGCTTTCGCAATTCGAAATTCGCAATTCGAAATTTGCCTTGCTCTTTGCGCTAGATGAAAAGGTCAGCCGAAACGTGAAAGAACTGGGCCAGAGCCTTCGCTTTGCTCTTACTGATGGCGCGGTGCCCGTTTAGAACCTCGGAGGTCAGACTTCTTGAGCCGAAGACATCCCAGAGATCCTTGGGTTTTAGATCTCGCGCGTCCATCAGGTGCTTGAGGATGCTTTGGGGCGTAGAGGAGCTGTTCTTCTCGAGATGGTAGTATCCTTCCTCAAACCTTTCGATCAACGTGAAGAGCAGGTCCAGGAGGGTGTCTTCTTCTGGCGTTAGATTACCTTCGCCCTTCGACATCAACTGGTTCACGATCGCAAGCATACGGTCGTTCTCCTCTTCCGTGCTGATCGAACGTGGGAGAGCTTTTGCGAGCAATCGCGAATACTTCTTCGGATCAATTTGAACACTAGCAATCGCAGTCACGTTTCCAACCTCCTTGATCATATTCTTTATGCGTGAGGATCGAGATGATGTAAACCTTGCGTGTCTGGAAGAAGATTCTGGCAATGAGCCTGAATTTGTTTCCGCCGATATTAAAGACGATGCAAGTTCCGACCATGTCTGCCTGTGAATAGCTCGCGCGGACTTCCGGTAGATTGTTCCAGTCCGCTTTCTTAGCCGTCCGATACCAGTCATCGAGCGGTTGAGCCGACTGTTTATGAGCCTTGCTGAATTCTACTATCGCGCGATGGCTTATTATTCGCACGGCTTATGTTCGCATACTGTAAACCGGAATTCAAGAGAGAAGTTTACAGAATTTCGAATTGCGAATTGCGAAAATCCGAAAAAGCAAGAGGCTAAGCGCAAAGGACTAAGGGACCTCCCAACTCTTCTCATTAATACCTCACTTCAGTGAGGTGGGGGGAGGGAGCAGTCATTGCCCGTCCAGCCCACACCTCACTGAAGTGAGGTGTCTCGAGTTTGGACATTCACCCTCCGCTAGGAGGGTCATGTTTATAGATGCTAGACGAAACCAAGGCCGCCCTCCGTCAGGACGGCAATGTAAGTCAGGGAAGGTTAGACCCGTTATCAGACATGGCCCTCCTGACGGAGGGCGGGCGCATTTCGTCACTGGTTCTATAAACATGGCCCTCCTGACGGAGGGCGGGCGCATCTCGTCGCGGGTTCTATAAACATGGCCCTCCTGACGGAGGGCGGGCGCATTTCGTCACTGGTTCTATAAACATGGCCCTCCTGACGGAGGGCGGGCGCATTTCGTCGCATTCTATAAACATGGCCCTCCTAACGGAGGGCAAACACCTCACTGAAGAAGCTGTGAAATAATAGGAAATCGACAGCGTAACTTGTTGAATCCACATGCGCGAATGGCGCGAATTTCGAATTGCTTCATGGAAGCGGTTGAACGCGGAACTGGCGTTTGAGTTGACGAAATACATCAGGGACAATGATGATTTCGCTTGCCAAATCCCGAAGGGCACTCAGTTGATCCTTCAACTGAGGGACGATGCGGGCTTCAACCGTTGGGCGCGTAAAGTAGCTAACACTAGTCGCGATCCGGACCAGCCAGCCGTGTACGTGTACGTCGAAAGGCTCCATACATCCCGAATAGCTGAGGCTACTATCAAAGCCGCTTAGCGTTATTGCGATCGGATCTGGCCCCGTCTTTTGCGATATTTCTATCGAGAGGAAAACGCGACACGGCCGGATCCCAATTCGCACCGCGCCACGCGGTCGATTGCTTTTTAAAGACACGAATGGATATGCTGTACATCGGCAATCATGCAGTGAGACGGGAATCAGCCACGAATTGACACGAATAAGCACGAATAAGAAGGTTTTGGAAAAACCGTTTTGGTCAAAGTCCCTGGATCTCCCTTAGCTCCGAATCATACGAATGTTCCCTTTCGTGTAGATTCGTGTTTGTTCGTGGCTAGTCTCTTAGTTGATCATGACTAAACGCGCATTGATCACCGGAATAACGGGGCAGGACGGCTCATACCTGACCGAACTGCTGCTCGAGAAAGGCTACGAGGTCTACGGGATCATTCGCCGGGCGTCTTCATTCAACACCGATCGCATCGATCATCTTTACCAGGACCCGCACGAGCCTCAGACTCGTCTGCGGCTCTTATACGGTGATTTGAACGACTCAAGCTCATTGAATTCGATTCTGCGAAAGGTCCAACCTGACGAGATCTACAACCTGGGCGCGCAGAGCCATGTTCGTGTGAGCTTCGATGTGCCCGAGTACACCGCCGAGGTAAGCGGCGTGGGCGTCGTGCGAATCCTTGAAGCGATCCGCGAAGCGGGTATGAGACCGAAGTTCTATCAAGCCTCTTCATCAGAGATATTCGGCAAAGTCGTGGAAGAACCCCAGACCGAAAAGACGCCATTCTATCCGCGCTCGCCCTACGGTTGCGCAAAGGCTTACGGCTATTACATAACGGTCAATTATCGCGAGTCGTACAGTCTGTTCGCCTGCAACGGCATACTCTTTAATCACGAATCGCCACGGCGCGGCGAAACTTTTGTATCGCGCAAGATCACGCGAGCCGCGACCCGCATCAAGCTTGGGCTGCAGGAGAAGCTCTATCTCGGCAATCTCGACGCTCGCCGGGATTGGGGCCACGCAATGGATTACGTGAGAGCGATGTGGCTGATGTTTCAAGCTGAAGAGCCCGACGATTATGTGATCGCAACCGGAGAGTCTCATTCGGTCAAGGATTTTCTGGGCCACGCCTTTGGTTACCTCGACCTCGATTGGAAGGATTATGTCGAGATAGACCCCCGATACTATCGGCCCGCTGAAGTCGACGTGCTCGTGGGTGACGCCAGCAAAGCGCGTCGCGTGCTGGGTTGGGAACCGACTATCGGTTTCACAGAGATGGTGAAGCTGATGATCGATCGCGATTTGGAGCTTGCCACGCAGGAACTGCGCGGGGCGACGGCGGAAGGCCAGCGGGCAACAGGCATAACTCGTTGGGGAGCACGGTGAGAAGAATTGCGGATCAGAGAATTTGCGTCACCGGCGCCGAGGGCTTTCTCGGCAAACGGGTTGTCAACCAGCTAAGGGTCAATGGGTGCCGCGAGGTCTTCGAAGTGCGGCATCGGGACTTTGATCTGGTGCGCGGAGATGACGTCGAAAGACTGTACCGCGAGGTCGAGCCGCAAATCTTAATTCACCTGGCGGCGGTGGTCGGCGGTATCGGCGCGAATCGAGAAAATCCCGGAAGATTTTTCTACGAGAACATCATGATGGGCGTGCAGCTTATGGAAGGGGCGCGCCATCACTCGGTCGAGAAGTTTGTTCAGCTCGGCACCGTCTGTGCTTATCCGAAGTTTGCGCAGGTTCCATTTCGTGAGGATGAGCTCTGGAACGGCTATCCGGAGGAAACCAACGCACCTTACGGTCTGGCGAAGAAGGCGCTGCTGGTTCAAGCCCAGGGCTACCGCGATCAGTACGGTCTCAACGCGATCTATCTGCTCCCGGTCAATCTGTACGGTCCTGGTGATAACTTCGATCCGGCTTCCTCGCACGTGATTCCCGCGCTCATCAACAAATGCGTCGACGCCGTCGAGCGAGACGCTCCCGCAATCGAAGTCTGGGGAACCGGCAGCGCCACCCGCGAGTTTCTCTACGTCGATGATGCCGCTGAAGGAATCGTGCTAGCGGCTGAAAAGTACAACGGTCGTGAACCGATAAACCTGGGATCAGGAATCGAGATCAGCATTCGCGATCTGGTTAACCTGATTGCGAAAGAAACGGGCTTCGGTGGGGATATAGTCTGGGACACGAGCAAGCCTGACGGGCAGCCGCGCCGCGCCCTGGATGTCAGCCGTGCGACGGAACTGCTCGGTTTTCGCGCGACAACAGATTTCGTCGAAGGCTTGCGGCGAACAATCGAATGGTATCGAACAGTGGCGAGCAACAACCGATAATGGCCGGCCGGAGAGTTCAGGGTTCAGGGAGACCGTGTAAACACCCCCAACTTCAGTTGGGGGATGTTTTATCTCTGCCTACGGGACCGCGGGCACTTCTCTCCGCTGATCTTTAGTTCCTCTCTCGCGCGCCACTCGCGCCGCGAGTGGCGCGCGAGAGAGGAACGGACAAGCATCACCTTCGCAACGCCTAGGCTGAACTTAATGAGCCCCCAACTGAAGTTGGGGGTGTTGGCACATGCGCATAATCATTCTCAACCAATTCTTTTATCCCGACCACTCCGCCACCAGCCAGTTGATGACTGAACTGGCTGAAAGCCTGGTGGAGCGCGGCGTTGCGGTCACTGCGCTCGCGGGTCGGGGACGTTACACCGGCGGCGAGAAGCTATCCCGACGAGAAGACTACAAGGGCGTGCGCATCGAGCGGGCATGGGCGACGAGCTTCGGCAAAAGAAACATCGCCGGAAGAGTCTCTGATTACCTGTCGTTTTACCTCGGCGCATCGTGGAGGCTTCTGCGTTTGCCGTCGCACGAAGCGGTTATGGCGCTCACAACGCCTCCGCTCATTGGCCTTGCGGCGCTGCTGATCGGCCGGCTCAGACGTATGCGCGTGATCATGCTGGTGCAGGACGTCTATCCTGACATAGCGGTCGCTCTTGGCGCGCTACGGCCCCGGAGTCCGGCGACGAAAGCGCTTGAGTGGATCAGCAGACAAGTGCTCAAAAGGTCCGACCGCATCGTTGTGTTGAGCGAGTCAATGCGCCAGTGTATTGCCGCAAAGGTTGGCGACGCGCTAGCTTCGCGGATAGACGTGATACACAACTGGGCGGATGGTAGAGATATCCGGCCGCTCACCGAAACTAGTAATCCGTTTGCTGTCGAACATAACCTGGGCGAGTCATTTGTGGTTCTCTTCTCTGGCAATCTAGGGCGGGTCAATGAATTCTCGACAGTGTTGGAAGCCGCGCGGCTGTTGCGCGACCGCTCTGACATAGTCTTCCTGTTTGTCGGAGGGGGCGCGAAGGAGGGTGAGATTCAGGGGTTCCGCCGTAAGTATGGTCTCGACAATGTGAAGCTGCTGCCCTACGTGCCGCGGCACCTGTTACGGTACACTCTGGCAGCCGGACATGCGCTGCTGGTGACGTTGGCGGATGGGTTGGCGGGCTTGAGCGTGCCGAGCAAAGCCTACGCGATTATGGCAGCGGGACGGCCGTTGCTGTTTGTAGGAGATCCGCGCAGCGATATAGCTCGCATCATCACGGAGAATCGGTGCGGCGCTGCGGTCATGTCTGGTGACAGCAGCGGATTGGCCGAGGTAATTAAGATGTGGTCTTCAGAAAGATCGAAGCTGGAAGAACTCGGTTCTGCGGCCCGGTCCTTGTTTGAAGATCGCTTCGACCGCGCGTACGCGGTTGACGCTTACTTGGAAACCTTCGCAAAGTGTATTAGCGGTACACCGGCCTCGTCTTCGACGCCCGGGTCTCGAGAGGCAAGAATCAAGGACACCGCATTATGATAGGTTCGCTCGTTCAAGCTCGTTTGCGGTGCCCTGAGAAATACGAAGGTAACTTGAACAAGACTGCCTTCCGTTTCCGTCTTTATTAGTGGGCAGGTGTTTTCGTAGAGGGTCCACCGAGTCTTGGACCGCAATCTCTTGAGTGATTCGATGACTACTACCTACATTGTCGTATTCCTAGGCGCCAGCTTGGCCTCGTTTCTTTTGACGCGCACCGTTCGAAACCTGGCGGAAGCTCGTGGCATGGGGTTCGGTCCGACCTCAGCGAGGCATATACACACTGCCTCAATACCGCGCCTTGGAGGCGTTGCCATATTCATCGCCTTCACCATCATTGCGGTCGCGCTGGTAGTCTGGCCGGGCAGGGATCCGGCGTTGGCGCCCCGAACCTTGCTCTACATACTTGGTCCCGGCGCTCTGGTTTTTCTGTTGGGTCTTTACGATGACTTCTACCCGGTGAAGCCTAGTGTAAAGTTCGCCGTCCAGGCGGTTGCCGCGACGATCCTGTTTCTGGGCGGCTTCGGAGTTTTTCAACTTGCCCTGATATTCGGATCGCACCAGTTCGGATGGCTTGCGCTGCCGCTGACAATCTTATGGGTCCTTTGGATCACGAATGCCTTCAACCTGCTTGACGGCATTGATGGGCTCGCCGCGGGGTCGGCACTGTTTTCGACCCTGACGGTATTCGTTGTGTCTCTGATTGGAGGAAACTTCCTGGTTTCATCGCTCACGCTCGCGCTTGCGGGTGCGATTCTCGGGTTTCTTCGTTTCAACTTCAACCCCGCAACGATTTTTCTGGGCGACAGCGGAAGCTTATTCATCGGTTTCATGTTGAGCGCGCTTGCGCTCGCCGGCGCGGGGAAGACTCCAACCATCGTTGCCGTAGCGATCCCGGTAGTCTCGTTCGGTCTGCCGGTTCTGGAAACAGTGCTGTCGGTGATTCGCCGGTTCCTGAGCGGGCAGCCGCTGTTTGTTGCCGATCGCGGCCACATTCATCACAAACTCCTCGAACAAGGCTTCTCGCAACGGCAAGTCGTGCTCATCCTCTACTCGGTCTCCGCAGTTTTGGGACTGCTGAGTCTTTTCCTGTTGTATCCCTCCGGCTCGCTGGTAGGAATCGTGCTCTTCGTCATAGGCGCCGGTGTCTGGGTGGGAGTGCAGCACCTCGGCTATCACGAATTCCTTGAGCTTGGGCGAGTCGCTCATCGCACAATGGAGCAGAAAAAGATAATCGTCAACAACCTGGCGATCCGCCGCGCGACCGAGGCGCTGTCGGGATCGGAGGATTCAGACGGCGTCGGGCGTGTGCTTCGAGAGGCGTTTGAGGGGAACGACTTCGACGGCTTTGAACTTAGGCTTGCTGCCGGTCCCATCGCGCGCCTCGCCTTCGAACACAACAACGGCTCGCAGCTCAAGTGGCAAAAACCAAACGGGGGCGAAAAAGTAACCGCCGGCGAACCTGAGTGGACCCTGACTCTCGACCTGAAAACGACAAGCGGTCACAGGCTCGGGAGTTTCTTGCTTTATCGCAGGTGCAGCGGCTCCCCGCTCCTGGTCGACGTCAATCTCTTGATCGCCGGATTCAACGTCGCTCTGGCGGGAGCGCTTGAGCGCGCAGTTGACAACGCGGCTCAGAGGTCAGAAGGCAGAAGGCAGAAGGCAGAAGGCAGTCTGGCCTCTCTGACCTCTGACCTCTGACCTCTGCCTTCTGACCTCTGACCTCTGCTCCCCCTTGCCCAATCGTCATTTCTTGATCTGCCCCATGAGCTTCTCGGCGAGATCCGACTTCAAGTTCTTCAAAGTCATGTACGGACGCGATTCCATCGCGGCCAGTCTGGTTGCGTGGATTTGAGCGGGCGGCTTATCATTCAACCTGCCGCGAGTCGTGGCGCGTCGGCGATCTGAGCACCCCGTAAAAAGTCAAAAAAGTCAAAAACCTGTTGACTTTTGCGTGGCGATTTCATATTCTAGGGCTGCTCAGAATCGGAGACGCACAGTTCAATGCTTTCCCGCGTAGTGGAGGAAATATGAAAATGCGGACTAGTTACCAGCGAGCGACGATCAGCATCGTCCTTGCGATGGCGGTCGCCACAGTTTTTACTCTCAGTTCATTTGCTGCGCCTGAGGTCAGTAAGGCTGTCGTTGACCCGGCGCTGGCGCAGGACTGCACGGGAACGCTTACGGTGAAAGCCGGCCAGGTCACCATCAACGGGAACGCTGCGCAAACAGGGGCGACCGTGATGACCGGGAGCACCATAGCCACGAGTTCAAATGGTAAAGCAATCATAGATCTGGGCGCGCTCGGCCGAGTCGAGGTCGGGGATAACACTACGGTCACTCTGACATGCACTGCGGGCTCGCTTCAAATCAGATCCAACTGCACAAGAACTGAGGTCGAGGTGAGAAAGGGATCGCTCAACGTGACTTCGCCGACGGCTGGAACGCTCGCCGCGGGGCAGAAGGCCAAGTACGACGGCGCGGTGGACGCGTCTTCCACTGGTGGCATCGACGTAAAGGTTGAGTGCGAGGGCCGCAAAGCCGGTGCTGGTCCGTTTGTCGGAGCCGGCTTGGCCGGCTTACTGGCGCTTATCGGTATTGGAGCGGCGGTCGCCATTGGTATCGCAGTCGGCGGAGGTGATGAGGCTCCCGCGAGCAGTGCGATAACGTAGAGAACAGTGGTCCTTGAGTTTTGGCGATCAAGTTTTAGTTTAGAAGCGCCTCGGCGATAGGCAAGCGCCGGGGCGTTTTCTAGCTTGGCAAGAAAAGAGGGGTCCTTGGCTGGTATGCTCTGCCCCCAATGCGGGGGGCGCACGCACAGATCGCACACGCGGGGCTTCGGGGAGAAACTTGTCAGAGCACTGACCTCACACAAGACCTACCGCTGCCACGAGTGCGGTTGGCGCGGGTGGCTCCGAACGGGCGATCCGACCAAGCGCCGCCACGCACTGCGAACGATCATCAGTGTGTTGGTTACCCTCCTCATAACAACACTGCTCGTGCTGTATGTTGTCGAAAAGCTCAGCTTGCCTAGCCCGAATGCAGGTTTCGAACAACCGCAAACGCCGTAAGACTGAACCAAACCTCGCCTATTCAATCCCGTTGTCGATCAATACTACACGCTGAACTTTAACCTTGATTCGCTCGCGCTTTCTTTGTAACAATAGTTGACTGCAAGCTTGTCCTTACCGCGCGGGTTTCAAGCTTAGGAGGCGAGATTGAAAGTAGTCGCAACGTTCGTAATCCTGTTGGTTTCGTTCACAGCAGCTCAAAGTGCGCTCGGGCAGTCGCCTGTAGCGACGCTTGCCTTAGGCGCCGATCGCATAGGAGAAATCAAAACTGCTCAGGGAATCACCACCATGATCCGATTTCCCGAGGCGGTTCAGGAGATCATCTGCGGGGATCTGTACGACGCCGGCACGGGAAAGGGAACCTTCGTCGTCCAGCGCAGCGGAACTAATGATCGCCCCGGCAATGAGGTCTTCATCAAGCCGGTCTCGTCAAAAGGCGCCAGCAACATGTTCGTCAAGACTGACGGCAAACATACCTATAGTTTCGACCTGACCATAGTTGCCACGGCTCAGGCGCACCGAATGGTGAACGTTACCGACTTGGCGGCCGCAACCAATTCAAGCCCGAGGGCGCCCGCAGCCGATCCGCGTGGCCCCGACCCTGAGAAGCCGCCTCCTGACTTCGAGCGCCTGAAAGCGGAAGCAGAACAACAGGCTCGTCAAAAGGCCGTTGAGATTCTTCGCGCCGCGCAGCAGCAGGCCGACCGCAAGATTGCCGAAGCCGATGCCAAGCTCGTGGAGGCGGAGCGTCTGGCGCCGCAGCGCGCCGATCAGGAGATCGAGCGGCGGTTCATGCAAGCGCTGATGTTGGGACTGCGCGAAACGAAAGTGAGCAACACGCGCGCTATTGCGAAGAAGGTTGTTATCACCCTTGATCAGCGAATGCTCCTGTTTGACGACAAGGCTTACCTGCGCTACACGATTCAGAATACCGGTGACAAAGACTTTGCTTTTACGGCGATGTCGCTCGAGGTGAGCGAGGGGAAAGAGGTGAAGCCGCTCACTGCTGTCGTGAATCAAAGCAAGCCCGAAAATCTGCTCGCGCCGGGCGAGTCGCTGACGGGCGTAATTGTATTCGATCCCAAGCAGGTTGGAGCTAAGCAAAGGCTCACGCTCTTCGTTCGCGGCGAAGACAGCGCCGAAATTGCTCACGTAACGATCCAGCAATGATGTTGAAAAAGTTGTCAGCAATAGTCTTCTTAGTGCTAGCCGCTAGCAGCGCAGCGGCGCAGCAGCGTCCGCTTTCTCCGCCCGAGCGTACGCCGGTTCCGCTCACCAACGAGGACCAGGAACGAGCGCGCGCAGAGGAACTAAAAAAGAACAAAGCGGCCGACGCGGCAGCGCTTCAGAAGGCTACCCAGATCAAGGTACCCGCGATTCTCGCCGGACATCACATCTCCTCGGGCAACGCAGCCATTGACGCGCTGGTTCAGGAAGCTGCCGCTCAAAACGGGTTGGACCCCTGCCTTATTCTTTCGCTTATGCGAGCGGAGTCGGCA
>JBGQGO010000173.1:0-10084 GCA_041497455.1 Blastocatellia bacterium
AGATTCTGGGAAACAAATAGCCTAAACCTGATCGAAAGGGCGAGCTCGATGGGAAAAGTATACGAAGCACTAACCAGGGCGCAGACGGACAGCGAGGAGATCGACCTCTTTGACGAAGTGGGAGAGGAGCAAGAAGACGCGCGCCAGGATGATTCAGCTCCGGAGAGATTCCACTTCATGCGTTATTCGTTAGGCGCGGGCTCGACCGTCACCAGGGACCGGATTAGCACAAGGGCTGCGACCGCCGCCCTTGTGCCGCGCTCGCCAGCAAAGCCCGGGCGTGAGCTGACCATTGATCCCCAGCGCGTCGATCCACACCTGACGGCTTTCAACAACTTCGATCCGCGCGCCTCGCAAGAGTTCAACAAGCTTGCCCTGTCCCTTATTTCCAGAGCGGCCGAGAGAGGTTTCAAGCGCGTGCTCGTGGCTTCCGCGCAATCGGGTGACGGCCGCACGTGCGTCACGCTGAATTTGGCCTGCGCGCTAGCTCGCGCAAGACAGCGAGTGTTGGTCGTAGACTGCGATCTGACCAACCCTTCAGTGATGCGCATGCTCGGTCTTCATAGCGATATAGGCATGTACGAAGCATTCGAGCAGGGAATGCACCCCGGTGCCGCAGCGGTCGGGATTCGGCCGTACGGTTTCAACGTACTTCCGACGACCCGACCCGTCGGCAACCCCACTGAGCTTCTAGCGGCGCCCGGCTTCTGGAAGATGTTGCAGACTTTCGACGCCGATCACGACTTCATCCTGTTCGACTCATCCCCCCTCGCAAATGGAAGCGATTCGAGCCTGCTCGTGCGCTTTACGGATACAACTCTAATGGTGATTCGCGCGGGCCACACCAGCTCCACTGATATGGCCCGGGCCATAGCCCCTTTCTCGCAGGACGACATACTCGGCGCTGTGATCAATCAAACCAGGGAATAAAGAGGGCCGGGCAGGACGTCAGCGGTTCGCGTAATCCCGGAACGCCGCGTGAACAAGTACAAGGTCAGGATGAAGCACACGGTAATGAGTTTGATGAACAGCGCAGGCTTGTTCGCGCCATTCCGCTTAGCAAGCCGGGGCAAAGCGCTGATCCTGATGTACCATCGCTTCAGCGAGACCGGCGAGGGAATATCGACCCCTGCTCGCCGTTTCGCCGAGCAACTGGATTACCTGACTCAACACTACCGGATAGCGCCTCTGTCGGAAGTTGCCGGCTACCTCCAAAGCGGCAAGCCTATGCCGTCCGGCCTCGCGGTCGTCACGATTGACGACGGCTACCGTGATGCCTACGAAATCGCCTTCCCCATCCTCCGCGAGCGAAAGGTGCCGGCAACGCTTTTCGTCGTAACCGATTTTGTGGACCGAAAGTGCTGGCTTTGGACTGACAAGCTACGCTACCTGACTGCTCGTGCTGAGTCGCGCGTCTTCGAGGCTGCGGTAAACGGGCGCGCGCTTCGCATCGAGCTGAGCGGCCGCGCGGCGCGTCTCCAGGCTGCCGAACAAATCAACGGGCAGTTGAAGCGGATGACCGATGACGCGAAGGACGAAGCAATCGAGCGGCTGGCGTCGGTGTTTGGAGTCGGGCTTCCCGCTTTGCCGCCGCCCGAGCTGAGCTCTTTGACCCCTGACGAGCTGCGCGAGATGGACGCGGCCGGAGTCGAGATCGGATCCCACACCGTGACTCACCAGATACTGACTAAGGTTAGCGGCGAAAGATTGCGCTACGAGCTGCGCGAGTCGCGGTCCCGGCTCGAGTCGATCCTCGGACGCAAGGTGACGCTGCTCGGCTATCCGAACGGTAATCACAACCGCTCGGTGCAAAAAGAGGCAGCGCGTGCCGGCTATCGATGCGCGGTTACGGCGGACTACGGGTTGAATAACGGGCGTAGCAATCCGCTGGCGCTCAAGCGTATCCACACCGAGCGCGACATGGCGCAGTTCGTTAAGAACACGAGCGGATTTGACGAGTTCAGGAGGTTGCTCGGACGCCTGGGTCCGGAGAAGGGCAACGCGGAGCCTCAACCGATCGATTGATAATGGCTGTGAACGAAACAACACTGGGACGAAACGCGCTGACTAAGCGGGCAGCTATGCTGGCGGCCGCGAGGATAGTCGCATTTGCGATTACCATCCCGCTGCCGCTGGTGCTGGTGCGAACGCTCAGCCAGTCGGAGTTCGGACTTTATAAACAGATCTTCCAGATCCTGATGACGGTGCTCGCGCTGGCTGGGCTTCAGGTCAACATGAGCGTGCTCTACTTCCTGCCTCGCAACCCCGACAAGAAGCCGCAGATCGCGCTGAACGTTTTGGCCTTCTACGCCGTGGTCGGCTCGCTGATAGCTCTCGTCTTTGCAGTGTATCCGGGCTGGGTCACGATCATCTTCAAGGGCGATGGTCTGGTGCCGCATATCCCTTTGCTCGGAGTTGCGATTCTGCTGTGGCTGCTGTCAACCGTGCTCGATGCCGTAGCCGTTGCCGACAACGACATACGCTCGGCGAGCTTGTTCGTCATAGTCGTTCAGGTCACGAAGAGCGGATTGCTGATGGGCGCCGCCGTATTGTTTGGAAGCGTCCACGCCGTCGTCGTGGCGGCGGTCGTGCAGGGCGCCGTCCATTGTTTGATCATGTTTGTCTATCTCCACCGGCGCTTCGGGCGGTTCTGGGGGACGTTCGATTGGACGCTGTTCAAGGCTCAGCTTGCCAACGCGCTTCCGTTCGGCATCGGAGGCCTCGCCTACGCCACGCAGGCTGACCTGCACAATTATTTCGTCTCGCATTATTTCGATCCGGACCAGTTCGCAATCTACGCGGTCGGATGCTTTCAGTTGCCTCTGCTGAGCATGCTGTTCGAGGCGGTAGTCAACGTGTTGTTGCCGGAGGTCGCCCGCCGTGAAGCGAAGGCCGATTACGACGGGATCATCGCTCTGTGGGCCGCCGCCATCCGCAAGCTCGCGCTGTTTTTCGTGCCAACCTATGTGCTCCTGTTCGTTGTCAGGCACGAGTTCATTACAACTCTGTTCACAAAAAACTACGACGGAGCCGCGCCCATTTTCGCGATCAACCTATTGGGCATTCTCCTAATCCTTTGCATGCCGACGTCGATCCTGCGGTCATTTGAGGAACTCAAGTACTTCCGGCTGAAACTTTCTCTGGCGATGATTCCGGTCGCATGTGTTGCGCTTTACTTAGGCATACAGGCAGCAGGGCTGATCGGCGCGATAACCGCCTACGTAACTGTTCAGACGCTTGACCTCGCGATATTGATGGTGGCGCTCGGCAGAAGATTGAAGATGTCACCGAGAGATATCACGCGGCTCTCGCCATTGTTGAGAATCCTGGCCGCCGCTGCGGCCGCCGGGCTCGCGGCGTTCGGCGTCCGGCTCGCGCTGGCCGGGTCGCACGCGTTCATCACACTGGTTGTCTGCTCAACGGTGTACGGAACTGTGTGTTTGATAGCGATCTTTGTAATTGGGGCGGTGACCACATCGGAGAAGGCTGAGATACGCGGCGCATTGGTCAAATATTATCGATTGGGCTCCAGACGGCTAGGTCCTGGGAGCGCAGGCATCCCTGCCTGCGTGGCGTTGCCCGGGAAAGAGAATAGCCGGTAGCGGAAAGAGGCAGGCAGGGATGCTTGCGCTCCCAGGGATAGGATGATCTCGAGCAACAAAATTCAACCCGGTACGCTTTTCGGTCAACGCGCTGAAGGAGTGTCTGTTGAAGCGCGCCCGGTCGAGGCGAGCGCCAACAACGCTTCTCACCCACACTCGGTGGCCTTTGCCGGATTGTTCGTGTTCACGCTGCTGCTGTACGCGCGGCCCCAGGAAATATTCCCGCACCTCTTCGGCGAGCTGCCGTTGGTGAAGGTAATCGCCATCGGCACTCTGCTAGCCTATGCAGGCGGCAAGCTGAGGGCAGGCGAGCGCTTCACGATCTGGCCGCTCGAAATGATGATGCTCGCTATTATTGTCCTGTTGGGCATAGCATTCATGCCGATCGCCACAGCGCCGCAACACAGCGTCGATTTGCTCACCGATACATTCTTCAAGGTCATAACCATCTTCGTGCTGATGGTTAATCTGATAACTACGCGGCGGCGGTTGCACTCGATAATGAAACTGGTCGTCTTCTGCGGCGTGTTGATCGCGCTCATCACGATCACGAACTACCTTAGCGGCCATCTTGACGTCAGCCACATATCTAAAGAGTTATTGCCGACCTTAAACGGTAACACCTTTGACAACACGAACGAGCTTGCGCTGACGTTGGATTTGCTGCTGCCGTTTGCGATCGTGTTCGCAGTGACCAGCAAAGGCGTCGCGCGCCTCGCGTACTCCGCGTGCGCGGCGGTCATCGCGATGGGCGCGGTGATCACGTTCTCGCGCGGCGGCTTCCTGGGTCTGATCAGCATGAGCTGTGTGCTGATGTGGAAATTGGGCCGCGGCCGGCGTGGGACGACGGTGCTGGCGGCGGTGCTGCTCCTCGGCGTCTTCGCAGTTGTGATGCCGAGCGGGTACAGCGAAAGGTTGTTCACGATATTCAATCCCTCGAAGGACCCGACCAACTCGGCCCAGGAGCGGCAGGAGATCCTCGGGCGCGGGCTCGACCTCGCGCTTCACCACCCGATCGCCGGAGTCGGCATGGCAAACTTCGCCGAATACACGGTGAAGGGAAAGGTCGCCCACAACTCTTACATCGAGATAGCCGCCGAGCTGGGCTGGACGGGGCTGCTCGCTTACCTGACTTTTCTCATCGCTCCGTTTCGTTCGCTGAGGCGAATTGAGCGCGGCCTGCTCGCCGCCGATCAATTCTCGGGCGCGGGCGGCGGAGAATGGCGCGAGTTGTACTACCTCAGCGTTGGACTCCAGGCCGTGATGGTTGCTTTCCTGGTCTGCAGCTTCTTCGCGTCGAGCCAGTACTTCTGGCACCCCTATTACATCGTCGGTTATTCGATAGCGCTTCGAAGGATCTATGCCGCCCAGCTCACGCTGGGGCAGGCGAGTGCCAACGCGGAACCCGCTTCGGCTCTGACGGGCGGAGCGCTGTGGAAGCCCAGACGAACAAACCATCGGGCAAACCAGCGGGCCGGCTTGATTTGATCCTGGGAATGCGAGGTTTATGTCGCACATCTTGACACATCCCATATTGCAGAAACGAGAGCCGGGCGCGGCGCCAGCGCGCGAGTTGTATACCTACCGGCGACTGGCTGACGGTTACCCTGGTCTCGACAGACTCGCGTTTGATCAGTTCTCCGCAGTGCTGGACGAACATGGGGACGAGACCCCGCGAATGAACTCGCTGCTCGCGCGGCTGGACAGGCTCGTAGACCTCGGCCGGCTGAGAGACGTTGTTGTCGTGGGGTGTGGTCCAAAACCGCAAACGATCAAGTTTCTGAAGGAACGCAACTATAAAGTCGTCGGCGTTGAGCCGGTGCCCTTGTTTGTCGAGGCGGCACGCGAGTATGTGGGCTCCCACGACAGCGTGCTCCAAGGCGCTGCCGAAGCGATGCCTTTCGCCGACAACTCGCAGCACATAGTCTTTTGTGACAGCGTGCTCGAACACGTTGTATCGCCCTCGAAGAGCCTCGACGAAATGTTTCGCGTGCTGGCGCCAGGTGGAATCGCCATCGTCACGACGACGAACAAGTTTCGAATCTCGCTAACCGGACAGAACGGAGAGTACAAGCGGCGCTACTTTAACTGGCTGCCCGGCCTCGTCAAGGAGTGCTTCGTGTTTCAGCACCTGCACTACGACCCGAGGCTGGCCAACTACAGCGAGTTGCCCGCCGTGCACTGGTTCTCATACGCCTCGCTTTGCGCGTTGGGAAGACAGGCCGGCTTCGCGCAGTTCTACTCGCTGCTCGACCTTTTGGACCCGAGCGATCCGGCCATTCGGAAGAGCAAGCTCAAAAGGTGGCTGCTAAACAAAGTGAAGTTCAACCCGTGGCTGCGCGCGCTGGCTCTGACCCAGCGCGGCGACACGATCATCATGCTGAAGAAGTAGATTCACCTGGTATGGGAAGTTTGACTGGAAAAGCTCACGACTGGTTATCGCTCAAGGTGCTGACGCCTTTTTCGTACCTGCGGCGAACGGCTCGGCCTTCGCGTCGTTCGGTGATGTTGGCTTTCCGCGAAGGCATGAGATTCCGCAAAGAGGCGGCGAACTGGAGCGAAGATGAAAAGCGCGAGTGGATTCTTTCCCGGCTGCAATTTGTCGTGCGACGCGCTTACGGCGAGACTGATTTGTATCGCGACCTTTTCGACCGGATCGGATTCGACCCGTACTCGGAATTCAGCTTCGATGATTATTCGCGTTTGCCTGTGCTCGAGCGCGACGACGTGCAGCGAGCTGGCCGCGCGCTTATATCCAACGCGGTTCCCGCGGACCAGTTGAAACGAGACGCGACCGGAGGCTCGACCGGCAAACCTACCGAGATTTGGATGGGGCCTGAAGAGAACGGCTGGTCCGAGAGCGCCGGCGAAACCTTCTTTCAAAAACTCGGAGTGCCGACGGGAACGCGCACGGGCTTGCTCTGGGGACACCACCTCGACCCGGTTGCGAGCGACCGGCTGCGCGATCGCTACTATGCGTTCGCGAATAACATCCGATGGTTCGATTGCTTCCGGCTTTCGCCTGAAGTGTTGGATCGCTATCACAACGAGTTCGAGCGATGGAAGCCGGCCTGCATCATTGCCTATGCGAGCGCGCTCGCCAGCCTGGCCGAGCACTTGCTCGAGCGCGGCATCAAGCCGGGCTACCCCACGCGCTGCTTGATCACTGGCGCGGAAAAACTATTTCCTCAGCAGAGAGAGATCATCAGTACTGTCTTTGACCGGCCTCTCTACGAGCGCTACGGCAGCCGCGACATCGGTTGCATCGGTTACCAGACCAATCCCCCGAAAACCCTGGATTTCGAGATCGACTGGGTGAATCTGCTTGTCGAGCCTGAAACCGAAGAGCGGGAATCGGCCATTCTGATAACCAAGCTGCACGCCGATGGCATGCCGATGCTGCGCTATCGCATTGGCGACATTGGCCGCTTCGGTGAAGGCCAGAGGCCGGGTCATCCGGCTTTCACGCTCGGCGAAGTCGTCGGCCGCGACACCGAGCGAATATGGCTGCCCGACGGGCGATGGATTCACGGGATACAGATACCGCACATGATGAAGGATTTTCCTGTGCGCGAGTTCATGTTCGTGCAGAATTCGGACTATTCAATCGAGTTGAAGCTCGTCCCCAGAAACGGCTTTGAAGAAGCGAGCCGCGCGCAGATACTTTCAACGGTCGCGGCCAATCTGCCCGGCGTCGCGCTGAGCATCACGCTTGTTGACGATATCCCGCGAACCCGCGCAAACAAATGGAGACCTGTCGTGAGCGCGATTAACCAGATTCACGCGAAAGCATTGTGATGGAAAGTTCACCCTTCAAGTTCGACCCGCGCGTCGCAGTCATCGATCTGCCCGGCTACGCGGACGGCCACGTGGCCAACGCGCTCGATCGTGCAGCGCAGTCGCTCGGCTGGTCCGATGAAGGGCGCGGCCCGCTTTCCTCGGCGGTGACGCCCGGCGCTCGAGTTCTCATAAAACCCAACTGGGTGCTGCACGAGAATCAAGGGCCTTGGGGCATCGAGCCGCTCGTGACTCACGCATCGTTCATTCGAGCGGCGGCCGAGGCCGCGCTTCGCGCCGGAGCGTCGCAGGTTGTGGTCGGCGATGCCCCGCTGCAAGGCTGCGACTTCGATCAGTTGATAGCCGTCACGGGGCTTGAACAGTGGGCAAACGAATTAATGAAGCGCGAGCCGCGTTTCAAAGGGCTGCGAGATTTTCGCCGCACGACCTGTGTGTTTGTCGACGGCGTGCGAATCGCTTCTGAGAATCAGGCGCCCGAAGATCAGTTCGTGCTCTTCGATCTTGGCAGCGAGAGTTTGCTCGAGGCGATCACGGACGAGAGCGATTCCTTTCGCGTGACCTGCTACGATCCGCGCTTGCTTGCGAAGACCCACGCGCCGGGCCGCCATCAATACCTGGTCGCAAGAGCCATCATCGAAGCCGATGTAGTCATCAACTTGCCGAAGCTCAAGACGCACAAGAAAGCCGGCGTCACCTGCGCGCTCAAGAATCTGATCGGCATCAACGGGAACAAAGAGTACTTGCCGCATCATCGCATCGGCGGCTCCGCGACGGGCGGCGACTGCTATCCCGGAGGCAGCCCGATCAAACTCGCGCTCGAACACACGCTCGACCGAAAGAACATGACTACTTCGATGGCGGCTGGCCGGTTGTGGCAGACCGTGGCCACACAACTCGAGCGCGCGGCCCATCTGATGGGTGATCGAGTCGGAGTTGAAGGCTCGTGGCCGGGCAATGACACGATTTGGAGAACGTGCCTCGATTTGAATCGGATTCTTCTGTATGGCCGGACGGATGCGAGTTTGACCGAAGCGCCGCAGCGGCGAGTGATTCACATTGTTGATGCGGTTGTCGCAGGTCAGGGCGATGGCCCGCTTGCGCCTGAGCCGTTGCCGCTGGGCTTGCTGCTCGCCGGAGAAAACGCGGCGGCGGTCGATTGGGTGTCGGCGCAACTGTTGGGCTACGATCCGCAACGAATCCCCATCGCGCGAGAAGCGTTCGGAGAATTCAGATGGCCGATCGCACAGTTCGCTCACGAAGCAGTTGAGCTTGTGGGCGACGTAGGAGCAGGGCCAGCCGATGCGTTGTTGCAATCGCGTGAGATCGGAATGGACGTGAATTATCCGATCGCGTGGCGTGACTCGGCGCGCAACCACGATGGTGAAAGAGAGAGACGGTGAGTGCGCGCAATGTCCGAGACTTATTTGGACTGCGGCGGCAAGGTACTCCGCGACGCCGCTTTTGCTGACGATTTCATTATAACACAAAAGCGGCGTCGCGGATTACCTTGCCGCCGCAGTCCAAATAAGTTTGCCGGACATCGAGCCCGCGCCTGAGAAATGACCTTATGAGCATCGCGGTGATAGAAGCAAAAACGATTGAGCGCGGGCGGGCGCAGGAGGTCGAGTCCGCGCGCCGCCCGCGAGTGCTTCATCTGATCACCCGCTTCGAGATCGGCGGTACCGAGCGGCAAGCAGTCGAGCTTCTCAAACGGCTCGACCGCGATCGCTTCGACGTGCGCCTCGCGGCGCTTTACAACGAAGGCCCGCTCTATCGAGAGATTGAGACGCTCTTTCCGGTTGTGCCGGAGTTCCCGCTTACCAGCTTCTACAACGCGAACGCCGTCAAACAGCTAGCGCGCCTGCGAAGGCTGATGGCGCTCGAGAAGATAGACATTCTGCACGCGCACGATTTTTACAGCAGCTTTATCGGTACAGCGGCGGCTCGTCTTGCGGGGGTTCGAGTGATCGCCTCCCAGCGGCACCTGAAGCTTTCCGATCGCTGGGCTCACGAAGTGTGCACACGAATGATTAATCGTTTCGCGCATCGCGTGCTGGTGAACTCCGAGGCGATTCGCGATCGAATCGTCGAGGAGGGAAGCGCGCCGGCTCGCAAGATCACCGTGATAAGAAACGGTGTGTTGGAAGCCAGCGCGTCCCGCGCGCATGCCCAGGCTGAGATTCGCCGCGAGCTTGGCATCAGCGCAGATACGAAGCTCATTGGAATGGTCGCTCGAATGCAGCCGGTCAAAGGCCACCGCTTCTTCATCGACGCGGCCGCGACCGTACTGCGCGATCAAGTAGGCGCGCATTTTGTTGTAGTCGGCGATGGCCCGCTCAGGTCCGAAATCGAAGACCAAGTCGTGCGTCTCGGCATCGCCGATCGCGTACACCTGCTCGGCGATCGAGCCGATGTTCCGCAGCTTACCTCGGGTTTTGATTTGCTTGTGCTCGCCTCGTTGCACGAGGGCTCCCCGAACGCGGTGATGGAGGCGATGGCCGCGGGCGTGCCCGTTGTTGCAACTGCGGTCGGGGGGACGAAAGAACTGATCATCGACGGCGAGACCGGGTATCTGGCGCCTCCTGCTGACAGCGCGGCTCTCGCGGATCGAATAGTGTTCGCGCTAAACGATGACGACCACCGGGCGGAGATCACCTCCGCCGCTCGAAGCCGGATCAACGCCG
>JBGQGO010000174.1:0-10061 GCA_041497455.1 Blastocatellia bacterium
CGCAGAGCGCGCAGGGCTGAAGGCCGGCGACGTAAAAATTGGTACGCAGGAGCGAGCGCTGCTTAACGTGTCTCAACTCCAAGCTTTCCTCGCGGCTCAGCATCGTACGGTCGCGCTTAAGGTCGTGCGCACCAGGGAGCCGATTGTTGTGAGCCTCAATCTCCAGTAAAACGCAAAGGGCAAAGAGCAAAGGTCGCCAAACGAACATGTCGCCCCTCGCTCTTTGCTCGTCGCCCTTTGCTCTTTTCCCTTCCCTGTGATACTTACATTCACTCGCCAATGAAAACCTCGCTAACCCGCACCCAGTGGGTGTTGATAGTTGTCCTCGCTCTTGCCGCAGCGCCTTACTTCGTCCGGCTAGGGGCCTCCTCATTGTGGGACTCGAACGAAGCGTTCTACGCGGAGACTCCTCGCGAGATGATCGAGTCTCACGACTACATCAATCCCACGTTCAACTATCGCGAGCGTCTCAACAAACCGCCTCTCAGCTACTGGATTGTCGCTCCGTTTTACAAGCTGCTTGGAGTATCAGAGGCGGCCGAGCGGCTGCCCATAGTGCTGGGAGCGATGATCATGATTGCCACAGCCTACGGATTAGGCCGCGTTGTGTTCTCGAGCGACGCGGGACTGCTGGCGGCAATCGGGTTGGCGGCAGCTCCGCGGTTTCTGATGTTCTCGCGGCGCATCATGATCGATGTTTACCTGGCCGTGTTCATGGCGTTGGCGCTGTTGATGTTCGTCCTTGCAGAGAGAAGGCCCGAGCGGCGCCGGCTTTATCTGATCCTGATGTACGCATCGATAGGTCTCGGCGTAATTACAAAAGGGCCGGTAGCGGCCGCGTTGCCGGCTGCGGCGCTTGTTACCTACCTGGCGGTCTATCGCCGGCTTGGCAAGCTTCGCGAGATGATGCTGCCAACGGGGTTCGTTATCGTCGCGGCGATCATCTTGCCGTGGTACATCGCGATCTACTTTCAGCACGGCTGGAATCACATTGAAACTTTCATCCTTCAAGACAATCTGTCGCGATACACGCAGTCGGTTTGGGGTCCGCGCCGCGGTTTCTTTTTTTACATTCCGGCGCTGATCGGCGACTTCTTTCCGTGGTCGCTATTCATGATTCCGCTCGCATGGTTCGGGGCAAGGCGACTGTGGTTTATATACCGCGGCAAGAGTCAATCGACCTCAGACCTAAGCGGCTCTGCTGCGCTCGCAATTTGGATTGCCGTGATCGTGGTGTTTTTCTCCATCTCCAAGAGCAAAGAGGACCTGTACATTCTGCCGATCTATCCGGCCGCCGCAGCGCTAGTCGGAGGGTTGCTCGCCAGCTTCATCGGCAAAGAGCGATGCCGGCAGCCAGGCGTCGTACGATCGACTACGCTTGCGGTAGCGGCATGCATGGCCGCGTCGGGGGCGATCATCCTTTTTTTCTTCGGCAAGGGAACGCAACCTTACGAGATAGCGGGCGCAAACCTGATCGGCTACGCTGCGATTGCTGGGGGAGTGACAGCCGCAACCGCCGCGATTCTTAAGAGAATGCGATCAGCGATTCTGGCCACGGCCTTGAGTGTCGCTGCTTGCAACTGGGTGTTCGTGCTATGGGCGCTTCCGGACTTTGAACGCTTAAAGCCTGTTCGCCCGCTGTGTGAAGTAATAGCCTCGGAGGCCGGCCCTGATGCGCTCGTGGGTTACTACCGGACAGCTTATCCGAGCATGGTCTTTTATCTCCGAAGGCCGATCTTCGAGTACTATCATCAGAGCGAAATCGAAGCCGCCTTCTCTTCGGGCAAAGATGTTTTCTGCTTAATGACCGAGGGCGAGTATGAGGCGTTTAGGGCACGGGTTCCAGCCCAAACTCGTGTGCTTGCCAGTCGTCCGATCTTTCAAGTAAAGTTGAACGGCATTCTTGATAGAGTTGAGCTTCCCCGCGTGGTGCTTATATCCAACAAAGGCGGAACAAACGTCACACAATGAAGAAGAGTGCCCTGCTACTTCTGAAAGTCGTCTTCAGCGTCGGGATTCTGGTCTATATCTTCACCAGAGTCGTTGACCTCGGCGATCTTTGGGCGAATCTGAGAGAGGCCAGTGTCTCATACCTGGTCGCGGCGGTTGCCGTTTATTTCCTGGTGCAGACTCTCAGCGCTTACCGCTGGTACCTTCTACTGAAGCCTCTGGATATCGAGACGGGGTTTCCAAAGATCCTATCCTTGTACTACCTCGGAATGTATTTCAACTTCTTTCTGCCTTCGGCCATCGGCGGAGACTTCTTCAGAGTCTATTACCTGAACAAGGAAACCGGCCGCCTGAGCGCCTCAACTGCGTCTGTGTTCCTGGATCGTGACGTCGGCATGGGCGGGCTTTTGATTGCGGCTACCCTGGTGGCAGCGTATGGCGGTACGCGTATTCCGCCGGAGAACGGCGTTCTGCTGGCTCCGCTGTTTGCCTTGATCGGAGTCGCTTTCATCGCGGCCAATCTCGCGCTTTTCTATCGCCCGTCTTACAACCTGCTTCACCGTTTGCTGAGCCTGTTCAAGATGAAGCGGGCCGACGAAAAGGTGGAGCGCTTGTTCGAGTCGGTCAATTCGTACCGCGGGCAGTGGGGACTGGCTGCAGTTACTCTGATCATCTCTTTGGGAGTGCAGGTCGGCTGCGCGGTTGTCAATATTCTTGCCGCCGCCGCTATCGGACTTCACACACATCACGGCTGGATAGACTACATGGTGTTCATCCCGGCGATAGGGCTTATTGGAATGATCCCGTTATCAGTGAACGGAGCAGGCTGGCGCGAGGCATCCTACATACTTTTGTTTAAGTCCGTCGGCGCTGAAGCGCACCAGGCGGCGACTCTGTCCCTTCTGTGGCTCGGGATTATGGTTGTAACGAGTTTGCCGGGAGGTATCATCTATATAGCGCGAGGCGGCCGCACACGAGACAGCCAGGGTTTGAGCAGCGGGCCGGCCGGCGCAACATCGCCGCACCAATGAACCCGTCGCGCGAGAAAGAACCGATCTCGACGATATGAACGAAACAAGGTCCCGCGCGGAGCGTTTCAGGAAAGAGATATTTGAGGAAGAGCACGGATGCAAGCGAAGTTGATGATTAGGATTGTTGCACTAGGGTTGTTAGCGCTGCTGATATCGCCAGCAGTGTTCGCTCAGGAAAGAACAAAGAAGCCGCCGCAGAAACCGGCAATAGACCTGGAGCGGATAGACCCGCGCAAAGGGCTAAAGCCGCCATCCGGTCCCAGTTTCTACATCGCTCCCGTTGAAGGATCCCAATCGATGTTTAGCGTGTTACTGGCGGACGGCGGCGGCAATACAGTTGCGGGCACGTTCACGCTTCAACAGATCGATGTCTTCGAAGCGGTCTTGCAAGCGGCTCAGGCATTCGCACTCACGGATGAAAAAGTTGGCTCCGGCACGCCGATCACCACGCGGCTCATGGAACAACATGAGTGGTCGTTGTTCGTTGACGTGTCCAAGATCGGCAACCAGAGCCGATTCTACGTCTCCCTCATCACGCCTCAGGGAAAGCTAACCACCGAGGCCGGAGAAATCACACGCGGCAGCAAGAAGGAGCCTTCGGCGCTGCTTCTTGACATTCTGTCACGGGTGCAAGCGGCAAAAGCTGGTATCACGCCTCAGCAGTGATGCTTCGGTCCCGGTCTGACAAAGAGCCCCGCCTGCTTCTCTAAGATCCGCACACGAGTTGCCGCCGCGTCACCCGTCGGCAAGGTTCCGTCGTGCAAATATCAAGCTGCCAACCGTGTCCACGAAAGCGTCAAAGTCGAAAGGCTTCGCGGTAGCGGCATCTGCTCCGGCATCGATCGCTTCCCTCGCGGCCTCACCACCGAACGCGGTGACTACGAACACCGCAGTCCCGGTGAGCAGGCTTTCGAGCCTCACCTTCTTCAACAACGCGATCCCATCCATTCGCGGCATGTTGATGTCGGTGATGATGAGGTCCGGGACCTGCGTAAGCGCCGCGGCATACCCGCTTTCCCCGTCGGACGCGGACAAAACCTCGTACCCATTCATCCCTAACAGCTTGGCGAGAAGGTCCCGCGAATCGACGTTGTCCTCGACTACCAGGATCTTGCCCCGTCGGCCGTTGTTGGCAGCTTGCTCCATGGCGTCATCCCCCTTCCCCCAATTCGCCTGCTGGATCGCTTCGATCAACCCCCCGCAACCGATTAGGTATCCACATCGCGATGAGGAGTCGTTGCGCGACAGATCTTGCGCCAACCGGTTGCTTCGCGAGCCTAAAAGAAAGGGGACATACTCAGCGGCACTCGGCGAACGACTGAGCACAATGCGAAAAGAGGGAGCCGAAGACTCCCTCTCTTCCAAAACAACCGCCTGTAGCCGCCACGCATCTTTTGTAAGTTTATCAATAAGCGAGCGTGCGAGCTGTGGACGCTTGTGAGTGTTCGAGATTAATATCCGAACTCGTTGGAAGTAGCTACAACCCTCGTGCCAGAGCGCTCGGCTGACCGATGGTGCTCAGACTTTGGAGCGCGATTCTAAGCTATTGCTCAATAAACGACGACTAAGTCAGGCTTCGATCGTCACCTGCTCAAGATTCACGGCTTGTGCTCTCAGTCTCGCCAGTCACATTCATATCACAACGATGAGACAGGAATGAACTACGGTCTACGACCAGAGGCCAACAGCCGGTCGGTGTCCGGAGTCCAAAAAACGTACACGCGTTCGCCGCTAGTGCGCTCGACGCGCTGGAGTCCAAGCCCGGGCAGTGAGTCCTGATCGTGACCAAGGTAGGTGAAGTGCGGAAGATCATTAGGCACTGTCCGGTACCAGCCGTTTTCTCCAAGCACTTCGTCGGTCTCGCAATCCTCGAACTCCGCCACGTCAAACGCTAACATCGACAGGTGCTGGGACGCCCCGGGCGCGGCGACGGAATAGAGAATCGACTTATCGAAGAACGTCCCGAAGAAGAGCTGCTCAGTGTCTTCAAGGTTGAGAATGGCGGATACTTGATCGACGGGGCTCAACTCGCGAATCGATTGCGCCCGTTCCCGAGTGATTCGCCCGAGGCCCTCCCAGTGCTCGAGTCCGCGCGTCACGTTTCGCGTCCACAACCTCACCGTGTCTACGTAAGGCCGGCCTCCCGCGTCAGACGCACGCGCAGTGATACTGCCGCCTCGCTCGGCCATCTCTGCCGCGGCGCCTGCCAACGCAGCGAGCGCAACAGCCTGAAGCTGTATCTCGTGATCGCCGAAGACGCCTCGACCCAGGGAGAGCGAAGACTGAAATTCTTCCACTTGAGCTGAGTCATCAAAGATGATGACCGGCGGAGGTGTAGCCGTGGTCGCGAATACGGCTCCGTACTCGGCAAACAGCCGCTTCTCAACCGGAGACGATAACGAGGATGCAAGGTCCGCTAATGAGATTGCCATCGGTGTTTGGCGGTCGCTTCGACGCGCGCTCAATAGTACAACTTGGTCGCCGGTTAACCGTAACATCCGATCACGCGAGTTTCAAAGGCAAGGTAGCATAGACTTTAGTCTGTGTCTGGTGATTGCTCTTATTACCGAGTTGCCAGACACAGACTAAAGTCTATGCTACTTCGCGCGCCGAGGCAGCGTCCCACAGATCGACGAGTCATCGTAGAGTGCAAAAACTATTGACTCTACTTACCCCCTCCCTTACCATCGACACAAGTTAGGACACCCCCAGTCCTCTTGAGTTTGCCCCTGCTTGTATCCTCCATTGCTTTGCCCCTTGGTCTTGATCTCAGCTACGCGCAACAGGGGCTCGCACATTCGGACAAGGGACATCGCCGGCAGTTTTTCCTCACCGATCATCGCCAATACTCCGAATCGAGACCGGACCCTGCGCAACATTGGAGCACGCGAACAATGGCTCGACACTTTCATCGCATAACGCCTATCGCACTATTTGTCTTTGCATTGATGTTCGTCGGCAAGTTCGGCGCGCACTCTGATTCATCAGAGCAGCGCAATAATCGCCCGGTCTTCGATGCTTCGTATCGCAGTCATTCATCAAGCCATAAAGTCATTGTTCAAGCCAATGAGCCAGAGCTTCGCGACTCGATCCTCGCCGAAGGCGGCTCGATCATCGAAGACTACGGCGCCTTCGTCCTTATGAGCGCGCCTCGAGAAGCGGCCGATCGCGTCAGCTTTCAATCCGCTTCCGGCTCGAGTGTCCGTGACGACCTGAACGTCTTGCTGCTTCGCGCAGGCGCCTTCGATACAACCGAAGGCGAAGCCGTCACTGCGGCCGCCCTTGGCGAACCGGACTTCGCAGACGAGCAGCTCTACCTTGTGCAGTTTGCCGGGCCAATCAAAAAGCAGTGGGTCAACGACCTCAGGTCCTACGCTGACATCGTCTCCTACATTGCGAACAACGCGTACCTGGTTCGAGCAGGTGCCGACGGGTTGTCACACATCAACAGCCTCAAGTCTGACGGCGGCAGTCACATTCAATGGATCGGCACCTTCAAGCCCGCCTACAAAATCGCGCCCGAGATTTCGCTCGACTCCGACCAGGAGATCACCTCGACGATTCAACTGGTGTCCACCAGCAACACCGCGCGTGAGATTCAGGATTTGGTCGCTCGCTCATCGGCGTCAGTCATCGATGCGCCAAGGACCGTTCTGAACTACACCAACATCCGCGTCAAAGTTCAGCCGCGCCGGTTGGCGGATGTTGCGCGAATGAGCACTGTGGTCTGGATCGAGCCGTGGACCGAGCCTGTGTTGCACGACGAGAAGCAAGGTCTCATCCTCGCGGGAAAGCTCACCGGAAGCGAGACTGCTTCGAGTTATCTCGCCTGGCTCCAGTCCAAGGGAATCACTTCCGCTCCCGACTTCATCGTCGACGTGGCTGATACGGGAATCGACCAGGGAACACTTGATCCGCAGGTGCTGCACAAGGACTTCTTGAATTCATCGGGTCTGGCGCGCATCGCCTACGCCCGTTACGTCGGGGCTTTCGATGATGAAGCCGTGCCGCAAGACTATCCCGGACACGGCACCATCAACGCTTCAATCGTCGGCGGCTACAACGTCGACTCGAGCTTTCCATATGTCGACGGCGACGGGTACAAGTTCGGGCTTGGCGTTCATCCTTACGCTCGCCTTGGCGTCACCCAAATTTTCGCGCCCGCATATACCAATCCGTCTTTCCTGGTGATGCTGGATAAGATGTATAGCGACGGCGCCCGGGTCTCGAGCAACAGTTGGGGCACGTATAACAATTCTTACACCACGGATTGCCAAACATACGATTCCCTTGTGAGGGACGCTCAGTCGGCGGTCCAGGGCAATCAGGAAATGACGATTGTCTTCTCGTCCGGCAACAAGGGTCCGGGCGGTAACCTGACTTCGCCGGGCAGCGCAAAGAACACGATTCTGGTCGGGGCGAGCGAAAACCTCAGAGCCGGCTTCGATGGTTGCGGCATCGACACAACCGGCGCCGATGACATCAACTCTTTGATCGGATTCTCTTCCGGCGGACCGACCAGCGACGGCCGCAACAAACCCGACATCTGTGCGCCCGGAACTCACATTCAAGGAGCGAGGTCCCAATCGCGCGGCTTCAACGCCTCAGGAGTCTGTGGCCCGGGGAACTATCCGAGCGGTCAGTCACTCTATACATGGTCTTCAGGAACCAGCCACGCCGCCCCCGCAGTAGCCGGCGGAGCGGCGATCATTCGCCAGTTGTTCCAACAGTCCGTTGGACACGCGCCCAGCCCCGCTTTGATCAAGGCTTATCTCACAAACTCGGCGTCGTATATGACCGGAGTGATGGCCGGGGATGCTTTGCCCGGAGTCAATCAAGGATGGGGACTCATGAGTCTCGGCCGCGCCCTGGACGGCGTTTCCAGGCTCCTCGTTGATCAAGACAAGATGGTCTCGAACACGGGTCAGGTCATCACCATCCAGGGACGAATTGCCGATCCATCGAAACCGTTCCGCGTGACGCTGGCGTGGACCGATGCGCCCGGAAGCGCGGCCGTTAATCCAGTGGTCAACGACCTCGACCTGCAAGTGGACTTCGGAGGCCAGACCTATCTCGGAAACCACTTCTCCGGCGCTGTGTCAGTCGCGGGAGGCACGGCTGACCACCTCAACAATCTTGAATCCGTTTGGGCGCCGGCGGGAGCCTCTGGTGATTTCACCATCCGCATAGTCGGCGCGAACATCGCGGGCGACGGAGTCCCAGGTAACGGTGATCTCACCGATCAAGACTTCGCGCTGGTGGTTTACAACGTTCAATCGCAAGGCTCAGGGCCGGTTGATTCGCCGCCGTCAGTCAGCCTGACTTCTCCGGCTGGAGGCGAGCATTTCACCGTCGGCACCACGATTCGAATTCAATGGAGCGCGTCCGACGACAAAGGTCTCACGAGTCAGAAAGTCGAGTTCTCACCTGATGGCACTTCGTTCAGCCCGATCGCCACGCTGGACGGGAAGGCTCGCAGCTTCGACTGGAAAGTACCCGGGTGGCCGACTCCAACTGCCAGGATCAGAGTCACGGTCCTTGACGGCGTCAATCTGCCGGTCTCGTCTGTGAGCGCGTCACCGTTCGAGATCGTGAACGGCCCGCCTGACACTACCCCGCCGGCGGTCACGCTGCTCTCGCACAACACTTTTGATCCAGTGGGCGGCGGCGTGGCCAGCTCGATCAAGTGGAGAGAAACTGACAACGTCGGTGTGCTTCGCCGGGTGATCGAACTCTCGCTCGACAACGGCAACACGTATCAGGAAATTGTCTCGAGTACGGCGCCGAGCAACGGGGACACGCAGAGTTACGCCTGGCAGGTTCCGGCCGATATGGTGACCGGCAAAGGGAAGGTGCGGATTACGGTTTACGACGGCGCGGGCAACTCAGCCACGGCAGCCTCGAACAAGAACTTCGAGATATGGCCGATGCCGATAATCAACGGCGCGACCTTCACAGAAGGAGACAGGCCTTCGATCGAACTGGCTGGGAGGAACTTCCGGCCCGATGAAACGGAGATATGGGTAGGCGACACCGCGTTAAGGAAGATCCAATATCAGGAAAGGTATTTCACCGGCAACGGCGCGTACAAGCGGATCACCAGCGTCGACAAGAAGCTGAACAAGCGCGTACCCGATCGCACGTGGGTGAAGTTTGAGGTCCACATACCGAGGACGGGACAAGTATCGCCGGGATTCGAGTTCAGGCGGAAGAAGCCGACGTCGTAACCGGCCCGGTCTTGAGATAGACGAGAACGGCGACGCGTTAGCGCAGGGGTTATTGTAACTCGACGCACGTCATCAAACGGCGCCCCTACACTGGCTCCCGGTTCTGGGCGCCGCTGAAAAGAGCAAGCGAGTAGCGTGTCACCTCGTGTTCACGATCTCGCTGCGTTCCCACCCCTTGAGATATCAAACAAACTGAATATCTGCTTTGTGAGCGCAAGGCTTGAATTGGCCAGCCCCTGGTTGGCGTCTATACATGGTGAGATAGACTTCTGGCGCGATTCAGCCCGGCTAAGGGTCAACCGGGCGGGTCTGCCCGCGCTTGATCCGCAATGCGGCTCCTTGTTGCCCGACCCCACGAACTGGGGCAAAGGGCCGGCCGCAACGCAGTTCCTTGAAACAGAATGGAGGTGTTACATGGCGAAGTTTTTTTTCCGTGGGATTATTCTGCTCGTTGCGGGGCTGGCCCCTGCTGTAGCCTCCGCGCAACACCAAGAGTTCCAATATGTGGTGAAGTTTGTATGTGGCAAAGGAGATGGTCAGGTGGTGGCGCCTGGCAACTACTTCACCGCAATCAATGTTCACAATCCGACTACGGCCGCCGTGACTTTCAGGAAGAAGATCGCAGTGGCGCTGCCAAGTGAAAAGGCTGGGCCAATCAGTCCCTTCTTTAGAGCGACGCTGAAGCCCGATGAGGCTCTTGAAATCGACTGCCCGGACATCCTCAAACACGCACACTCTGACGCGAGCTTTCTGAAAGGGTTTGTCGTCATCAAAACCAACCGGCGCCTTGACATAGTTGCCGTGTACACGGCCGCCGGCTCAACAGGAGCCGTGGAGACAATGTTCCTCGAGC
>JBGQGO010000175.1:0-10006 GCA_041497455.1 Blastocatellia bacterium
CCCGAATCGAATGTCCTGCAATAAGGTTTCCATGTGTCCTCTCCCATTGCCGAATGCCGATTGCCGATTGATGTGATTGCCGATTGCCGATTGGCGATTGGCGAGTGCGAATTAATCGCGCTTTGTCTTTCAATCGGCAATTGACTAAAGACCATCTAGTCATTCATATCTGAGCGCCACCATCGGATCGACCTTCGTCGCCCGGCGGGCCGGCGCCAAACAGGCTCCCAGAGCCACTCCTGTCAACAGCAGCGGAATGACTATGAACACAAGCGGCTCGGTCGCGCTGACACCGAACAGCAGGCTCTCCATCGTCCGCGTCAGCGCGAAAGAGCAAACCAACCCTAACGCGATGCCGGTCAGCGTGAGCAAGGCCCCTTGCCGAACAACCAGCTTCAACACGTCGCCGCGCCGCGCGCCGAGCGCTACGCGAATGCCGATCTCGCGGGTGCGCTGCGCGACAAGGTTGGACATAACCGCGTACAGCCCAACCGAGGCGAGCAACAAAGCCACCGCCGCGAAGATCGAGATCAACAGCATCGCGAACCTTCGTTGCTCGACCGATTCCGCGATCACGTTTTTCATCGTTCGGACGTCATAAACCGGCAACTCTTCGTCGACGGCCCGAATTCGATCTCGCATGCCGGAAACAAGCGCAGCCGGATCGCCCGACGTACGCGCGATGAAAACTACGTTGCGACGCGTGCGCGTAACCTGAAAGATCGGCATGTAGGACGCAGGCGCGGGTTCCTTTTCGAGCGAAGCGGTCCTGACGTCAGCAACGACTCCTACCACCGTGAGCCACTCGACGCCCCAACCGCCCCAGCGAATTCGCTTGCCGATCGGATCTTCGCCGGGCCAGTGCTTGCGCGCGAAGGTCTGGTTGATAACGACGACGGGCGTCACTCCTTCGCGATCGTCGTCGGTGAAGCCGCGCCCCGCAAGCAACTGAATCCCCATCGCGCGGAAATAGTCATTGCTCACCCAAGTGTTGCTCGACGTGTGATACGTACTTTGATCTTCGCCTTCGATGCGGAAGCCTATTGTCCAGTCGTCGGAGAGCGGCAAATTGGAAGCTACGCCGGCCGCTTCGACGCCCGGCAGCGCTCCGATGCCGTCGAGTGCGCGCTTGTACATGGCTTTGCCGAGCTCGATCTTCGGATAACGCGCCGCCGGCATCGAAGTGCGCGCGACCACGACGCCTTCAGGATTGAAGCCGGGCGGCACGCGCAGCAACCGGATAAAGCTGTCTATCAGCAAGCCCGCGCCAATCAACAGCACCAGCGCCGACGCGGTCTCAAAAACTATCAGCGCGCCTCGCATGCGCTTGCTTGCGCGGCTTCCGCTCGAGCGGCCGCCTGATTCCTTCAGCGACTCATTCAAGTTCACGCGAGAACAGTGAATCGCCGGCGCAAGTCCGAAGATCACTCCGGTCACAACCGAAACCGCGAGGGTAAACAAAAGCACGCGCGCGTCGAGCTTCACTTCGAGGAGTCGAGGCAAGTTGCCCGGCCCGAACTTCACGATTAGATCGACCGCCCACGACGCGAGCAGCAACCCCAATCCTCCGCCAAGAATCGCGAGCAGCAAGCTCTCGGTCAGCAGTTGTCGAATGAGCCGTCGCGAGCTCGCGCCCACCGCCGTGCGAATCGCCATCTCCTTCACCCGCGCCTGCGACCGCGCCAGCAGCAGGTTCGCAACGTTCGCGCAACCGACAAGCAGAACAAGCCCGACCGCGCCGAACAGAACCAGCAAGACCGTGCGCACCGGCTTCACCATCTCTTGCTCGAGGCCGATCACATTCGCGGCGATCTCGATGTTGCCCTTGTAGACGTCCGGATGTGCCTGCTGCATTCGCCCGGCGACTGCTTGAATATCGGACTGGGCCTGTTCGATCGACACGCCGGGCTTTACGCGGCCGATGACGCCGTAGTCGAAGCTGTTCGCGCGGCCCTTCTTCTCTTCGTCGGTCATCGCCAGCGGCGCCCACAGATCGACCGCATCCGAAAACGTGCTGTCGGTTGAAGGAAACTGAAAGCGCGCCGGCATCACGCCAATGATTGTGTAAGGCTTCTCATCCAGCTTTACCGATCGTCCGGCGATTTCAGCATCGGAGCCGAACCGCGTGCGCCACAAGCGCTCGCTGATCAAAATAACGGCGCCCGCGCCCGGCCTGTCTTCGTCGTCCGTGAAGGTGCGCCCGAGCTTCGGGGGCACGCCGAGCAACGGGAAGAGGCTCGCCGACACGCGGGCAACCTGAATGCGGGCCGCTTCGCCTTGCCCGGTCAGATTCAGATTCTCGGTGGTGAAACAAGCGATGTTCGAGAAAACCTCGTTGCCTTCCTTGTAGTCCCAGTACTCGGCAGCCGAGACCGCGCTGGTGCGCAGGGAGAGCTTCGTCAGCGACTCTTGTACGAGCAGGAGCCGATCGGGTTCAGTGTACGGTAGCGGCCTCAGAAGAACCGCGTTGACGACGCTGAAGATCGCAGTGCCAGCCGCAATCCCCACCGCGAGCACTCCAACAGCGACGATTGTGAAGGACGGGCTGCGGATCAGCATGCGGAACCCGTATCGAAGGTCGAGCCAGAGGCTTTCCATCGAATTCTCCTCGAAAGTTTAGTCAGGCCGTGCAGTCCCTCGGAAGCACTAGCCAAACCGCGTGCCGTTGGGTTGGATTGATCGAAGTGTTGAGGTTGTTATGTCTGTGCGCTCTCTAATCAGGAGCAGGACTCAGATTCGTGCGCGCTTGCGGGATAGTGCTTCCCAAAAACGGCCATCAACCTGCCAACAGGCGATGAGTTTGACACGCTCTTGAGTCTACGATACTTTCTCTTGCGGCAGGTACCATTTCTGGGCGCCCCCCGAAGGAGCAAAAAGAATGAGGAACATCGTCGCCGCCGTCGTGATGACCGCGATGATCGTTGCCGCCGGCTGCCGAGGAGGCGCTCCGAGTGTTGCAAGCGGCACCCCCAATCCACCCTTTGAAGGCGACCCGCCACAAGACGCCTACAAGTACTCCGGTGAAACAGGTGTCTATGGTGGCACGATCGTGCTATCGGAGCCTGACGACCCAAAGACGTTTAACATCATTCGCGCTACTGATGGTTCGACTGCGGATGTGCTGTGGTTCAACGTCTTCCGCTGCCCGGTTGATTATCGTAACGGGGGCGATCCGCCTGACTTCGACCCCGGCCTTTGCACAAAGTGGGAAGCCTCTCCAGACGCGAGAACATGGACCTTTTACTTGCGGCGCGGCGTGAGATGGTCCGACGGCGAGCCATTCAATGCGGACGATCTTGTATTCACCTACAACGTGATCCTTGACAAGAACGTCGACACTGCGGCCCGCGATGTATTCATCGAAGGGAAGGACGAAAACGGCGCCCCTATCTATCCTGAGCTTGAGAAGCTCGACGACTACGCCGTCCGCTTCAAGCTGCATCAGCCAAACGGGAGCTTTCTCGACGCGATCTACAATCTTTGGCTCATACCCCGGCACAAGTGGGAGCAGCCCTGGCGCACCGGGAGGTTCGCCGAGACGATGAAGCTGAGCGACGACCCGAGCACAATAGTTGGATTGGGGCCGTTCCGCGTGAAGGAGTACGTCAGCGGCCAGCGAGTCGTGCTGGAGCGCAACCCATATTTTTGGAAGGTCGATAGCCGCGGCCAACGGCTCCCTTATCTCGACCGCATGGTCTTCGTGATCGTCAAGGACTTCAATACGGTTCAGTCGAAGTTCCAGGCGGGTGAGATCGACGTGATGCCGCGGGTTCGTCCGCAGGACTATGCGCTGGTCAAGAGAATGGAAGGCCCGGACATCAAAGTTGATGACATAGGCGTATCGTATGACACCAACTGGATCGCGTTAAATCAGAACACCGGGAGCGATCCGAAGACTCACAAGCCGTTCGTCGAGCCGTGGAAGCTTCGGCTGTTTCGCGACCAAAAATTCCGGCAGGCTGTCTCGTACGCCATCAATCGCGAGGCTCTCGCCAACACCGTATTCTCGGCGCGAGGCGTGCCGATTTATTCATTCGTTACCCCCGGAGACAAGACCTGGTTTAGCGATGACGTAGTGAAGTATCCCTACGATCCGCAGCGCGCCCGGCAGATGCTTGGCGAAGTGGGGCTGAAGGACGCCAACGGCGATGGCTTTCTCGAGGATTCCGAGGGTCACACGGTAGAGATCAACATCATCACTAACGCCAGCAACAGCCAGCGCGTCGAGACCGCGAGTTTCGTCGCCAAGAACCTGCAAGATGTCGGCGTCAAGGCCAACTCAGTTCCAGTTGCGATGGGCGTCTTGGTCGACAAGATGCAGGCGACTTTTGACTTCGATGCAATGGTGCTCGGTTGGCAGATAAACCCGCCGCCTGGGCCGAACGGCTCCAAGAACATCATCTTGTCTTCGGGCCTGAACCACGTGTGCTTCCCGAGCCAGGAAAAGCCCTCCACTGAATGGGAAGCCCGAGCGGATCAGCTCGTGCAACAGGTCGAGTCGTCACCAGATCAGGCGGAGCGTTATAGGCTGTGGGCTCAAGTCCAACGAATCTGGTCGGAGTACTTGCCTGAGATCAATCTCGTGGCCCCGCGCGAGGCCGTAGCCTACAAGAACAGATTTGGCAACCTCCGCCCTTCCGCTCTGCCGCCTCGCGCCACGTGGAACTGCGAAGAGATTTATGTGAAGAAGTGAAGAAGATGTCCGTAGTCAGTAGTCCGTAGTCAGTTGCTCGTTTTTCGGCCACGGACTACGGACCACGGACTACGGACTAAGAATGAAGACTTTCCTCACAAGGCGATTGCTGGCGGCCATCCCACTGATAATCGTAGTCACTTTCATCACGAAGGCGCTGCTGGTCGCCTCGCCGGGAAACTTCCTCGCTGATCTGAGGCTCAACCCTTCCATCAGCCGCGACTACGTCGAACAGATGGAGCGAATGTATCACCTCGACAGCAACAACGTGTTCGAGCGCTACTGGTATTGGGTCTGGCCGGCGCTCCAGGGCGACCTCGGATACTCGTTCACCAAGAGCGCGCCGGTCTCGTCGCTCATCGTAGAACGGCTGCTGAACACGCTTTTGCTCACGGGCTCGGCGCTGGTGTTCTCGTGGGTGTTTGCAATTCCGCTTGGGATGCTGGCTGCTGTGTACCGCAATCGCTGGGTCGATAAGCTGATCGGATTCATATCGTTTTTCGGGCTCTCTATTCCGAGCATCTTTTTCTCGCTGCTGATGATCCTGTTCGCCGCCAAGACCGGCCTGTTCCCCGCGGGCGGCATTCACGATCAGGTGATGTGGGATGTAATGACTTCCTGGGAGAGGTTCGTCGACACTCTCTGGCACCTGGTGCTGCCGATGATCGTGCTGGGGACTATCGGACTGGCTCAGTATGTCCGCCAGATGCGCAGCGAGATGATAGAGACCCTGTCGCAGGACTACATCCGCACGGCGCAGGCAAAGGGGCTGAGCCGGTGGCGAGTGCTGACAAGACACGCGCTTGGGAACGCGATCAATCCGCTCGTAACCATCTTCGGATTCTCGCTCGCAACCTTGCTCGCCGGCGCGCTGCTGACCGAGTACGTGTTCGGGTGGCCGGGGTTGGGAACGCTTATCTTCGACGCGCTTGTGAACAAGGACGAGCCCATCGTTATGGCTTCAGTGGTGATGCTGGTGTTGATGCTTGTGATCGGGAACCTGATCGCGGACTTGCTGCTTGCGATCATCGATCCGCGAATACGGCTCGAGTGATAATTTGGAGCGCGCCGCCGTCTACCATGAGCTTTGTCAGACAGCTTATCGGCGGCGCTTTGGCTGTTCCCCTTTTGTTTCAGTGGCGCCGTTAACGAACTGATGAGCGAAGACGATAAAGAGCCTGCGATAAGCTTACCGGAAGCCGCCGCAGCGTCCGGGCCAGCCGGTAACACATCGCCTGAAGCCGGCTCTGCTTCGTCCGTTCGCAGGCGTTCGCCCTCACAAATACTCTGGCTCAAGCTGCGCCGCAACCGGACTGCGATGATCGGCCTCTACACTCTGGGAGCGATGTACGCGGCCGCGATTTTGGCGGGGTTCATCGCGCCTTACAAGTACGACAACACCAGGCACGATCTGCCGTTTCATCCGCCGATGATCGGGCGGATACACATCTTCGATGAACAAGGCCGATTGAGCCGCCCCTTTGTCTACCACCTCGTTCCTGTCGATCCTCAGCTTGCGAGCTATCGTGACGATACTTCTAAGAAGTATCCGATTAGACTCTTTGCAAGCGGGGAAAGCTACCGAATACTCTGGCTCGTCAACTCGAACATACATCTGTTTGGAGTCGACGAGCCCGGACACATCTTCTTGTTTGGTTCGGACAAGTTCGGCCGGGACATCTTCTCGCGCATTCTTTACGGGGCTCAAGTCTCGTTGTCGATCGGAATCATTGGCATCCTGATCTCGACGATCATCGGGATGCTAGTGGGAGGCATAGCCGGATACTTCGGCGGCGTGACCGATTTTTTGCTGATGCGCGTGGTCGAAGTGCTGCTAGCGCTCCCGAGCCTGTATTTCATCCTGATCCTGCGCCAGGTTTTCGGCACAGGGATGAGCTCGACTCAAATCTACTTCATCATTGCGATTATCCTGGCGTTCATCGGATGGGCGACGGAGGCGCGAGTGATTCGAGGCATGGTGATGTCGCTGAAAGAGAAGGAATACGTGATCGCGGCGCGAGCGATGGGCTTCAGCAACTCGAGGATCATCATTCGCCACATACTGCCAAACACGCTTTCGTTCGTGATCGTGACCGCGACGCTTTCGGTGCCCTTCTTCATTCTCAGTGAGGTGGCGCTTTCGTTTCTCGGCGTTGGGATACAGGAGCCGGAAGCGAGCTGGGGAAACATGCTGATAGCCGCTCAAAACAATCGGCAGCTTATAGACTTTCCGTGGGTGTTGATTCCGGGCGTGTTCATTTTTGTCGCGGTGATGGCGTGGAACTTTTTGGGAGATGGGCTGCGAGACGCGGCAGATCCGAGAACATTGGGCTAGCCGGGATTGGCTTACATAGCCGGTTCGGCTAGACTGGGACGCACCATCCTGGGTTGAGTTCTAAACAGGAGGATTTGGAATTGGCAAACGAAGAAATCCAGCGAGCTATAGAGTTCATCGTTCAGCAGCAGGCACAGTATGCCGCCAGATTGGAGAAAGACGAGCCGCGGCTCGCCAGGCTTGAAGAGTCCTTTAAGATGCTAGTCGAACTAGTCCGACGGACGAATGAACGCCCGGACCGTACGGGCGAGACCAGGGCGACTCTAAGCCACACGGTGAATGAGCTAAAACAAAGAACGATTGCTGACGAGTCGCGGCTGGCCAGCCTTGAAGAGGCCATTAAGGTGCTCGTCGACTTGGCCCACAAGCACGAACTAACGCTTGGACCTGCTGGTATGAAGAGCAGGCGAGAATCTACACCTGACGTTATCACTCCAAAGAAACCTCCGAGGATAATAATATCGGACGCTGAATTTCGTCGACGACTTAAGAGAGTAGCTGAGTGGAGGAAAGAGCGCCTTGCCGAGCTTCGCTCCAAAGATTCGCTTTGAAGTCTACGTGCTTGTCCGCTACGACTGTGTTGCCTGACGCTATTGTCTACCAGGGATGCAACAACGAACCGTAACAATCTCCAACCGGCTCGGCCTTCACGCGCGCGCGGCGGCGCGATTAGTTCGTCGCGCCTCGCAGTTCAACAGCAGCGTCACCCTTCTCCGCGAAGACACCGGCGAGACCGCCGACGGCAAGGCGATCCTCAGCGTGCTGTTGCTTGCCGCTTCGCGTGGTACAAGCCTTATAATCAAGACCGAAGGCGACGATGAAGAGCGCGCGATGAATGCGCTCGTGGAATTGGTCGAACAGAAATTCGGAGAGGAATTATCGGATGGTGTCTTCTAGCGTGACTCGCTCGCGCGACGTGAAGCTGCAAGGTGTCCCCGCTTCCCCCGGCATTGCGGTCGGGCGCGTTCTCAGGCTCGATGAGCGCGGCCGCCATCAGTTCTACTACATCGGCGTGTCGGCTGCGCAAGCGCGACTGGAAGTCCGCCGCTTGCGCGAGGCCCTGCAAGAAGCGCGCGCACAGTTGCAGGAAATCAAGGTCCGGCTCGCCAAAGAACTGGGCTACGAGCACTCGTTCATACTCGACGCGCATCTGCTGATGCTCGAAGACGCCCGGTTGATTGAAGAGCTCGAGCACGACATCCGCACGCGGCGAGTCAACGCCGAATGGGCGGTTCGCTCGGTGACCGATCGCGCCATCGATGCGTACAAACAAGTAAACGACCTCTACCTTCGCGAGCGCACGTCGGATCTGGAAGACGTGGCCACGCGCATTCTCACAATTCTTTCAGGCCACGACAAATTCGATCTGTCCAAGCTCGACCAGGACGTCATCATCGTCGCAAAGAACATCTGGCCTTCGACCGTAGCCGAGCTCGATTTCAAGCGCGTTTTGGGCTTTGCAACCAACAGTGGCGGTCTGACCTCGCACTCGGCAATTATCGCGCGCTCGCTGGGCATACCGGCGGTCGTCGGACTTCACGACGTCACCCGGCTGGCCAAGACCGGCAACAGCATCGTCATTGACGGCTCGGAAGGCTGCGTCATTCTGCGGCCGACAAAGCCCGTCTTGACCGCCTATATAGCGAAGCGCAAGCGCGAGGCCAGCCATCGCGCGCAGCCGGCGGCGGACACCGCGCAACCAGCGGAGACGACCGACGGCGTGCGGATGACCTTGCGCGCCAACGTCGAGCTTCCGACTGAGATCGAGTCTCTCGCGCTTTTTGGGGCCGAGGGCGTTGGACTCTACCGTTCTGAGTTTCTTTTTCTGACCCGGCTGCCCGAGCTGCCCGGCGAAGACGAGCAATACGAGGTCTATCGCAAGCTCGCCGAGGCGACCGGCGAGGCGGGCGCTAACATTCGCGTGTTTGATCTCGGCGGAGACAAGCTGACGCTTGAGGGCTTCGAAGCGGAACTGAATCCGGCGCTCGGCCTTCGCGCGATAAGGCTCTCGCTCAAAGTGGAACATGTCTTCCGAACTCAGCTTCGAGCCATCTTGCGAGCAAACCTGCACGGCCGTCTGCGCGTCGTGCTGCCGTTGATCAGCACCATAACGGAGTTGCGCGAAGCCAAGCGCATCATCGCCGATGTGAAACAGGAACTGGCCGAGGCTCGAGTCGAGCACAACGCCGAGCTCCCGATAGGCGTGATGATAGAAGTTCCCGCTGCTGCGTTGATGGCCGACGTGTTCGCTCGCGAAGCTGATTTCTTGAGCGTGGGCACGAACGACTTGATCCAATACATCCTCGCCGTGGATCGGGCTAACGAAAACGTCGCGCATCTTTATCAACCGCTGCATCCCGCGATACTGCGCACGATCGCGCATCTGGTTCGAGTAGCCGAATCGCAGCAAGTGCCGCTCGAGCTGTGCGGCGAAATGGCAGCCGACCCGCTGCAAGCAATCGCTCTGATCGGGCTGGGCATACGAACTTTGAGCCTGGTGCCGGGATCCATTCCGCTGGTCAAGAACGCGATCCGCTCGGTCGAGCTGGAACGCGTGCGCTCGCTGATGAAAGATGCGATGAGATTGACGTCTTCGAGGGAAGTTGAAGAGTTGCTCGCGCGCGAATTGCCGCGTCATGCGCCCCGCTTTTTCGCGGCGTGGTCATCGCGGGCTTGAACATCTCTATGTCATCACTCAAGAAAAGCTGCCACGAGTGTGGGATGCCGCTCAGCATGGGAGTGGCAAACTGCTCCCACTGCGGGGCCACGGTCGGTACATTGTTTTCTGAGACCAGCGCGCCCGCCGTCAGCGTTAAAGGCAAACGTCGAAGTGGTGCAACCGCGCACATCGATTACTACGACAGAGTCGAGAAGGCGAAGGAGAGGGCCAACAAGGCGGTCATACTTGGTCTAACCGGTTTCTTCCCGTTCATAGGTTTTTTCATGGGTGTGGCTGCAATTGTTCTCGGTGTGATGGC
>JBGQGO010000176.1:0-9974 GCA_041497455.1 Blastocatellia bacterium
CCACCTGGAAAGCGTTGTCACATCAACCGGCATTAGTGCTGCCCACTCGCGTGCCTTCAAGCCCAAGTGCTGGCGAAGGAAACGAATGTCCCTGCCAGAAAGGGGGTAGGGCTTTAATACTAGGGCGCGCGCTATCGTATCATGGAGTTTGTTTATGCTCGCGATGCGTGGGGAGCGATCGCCACAGGACTTGCAAGCACGGACTTCGATGTTTTCAAGGTAGACGTTATCCAGGCCGGACTCGACGTACTGATACGTTTGACCTTTCCTCACGGTCGCAGCTTTGCCGCAGCGGTCGCATTTCATAATCATTTAGTATCAGCAGATTGATAATATGTCAATTTTACCTTGCCGGTCTCGCGAGTCAGTAGGCGCTTGCATCGCGGCCCAAGTGTGTTTCAGCTTGCTTCTTCAATCGCGTCCACGATGCGAGCAGCGGCGCGGCCGTCCCAAAGCTCCGGCGCACGCGGTGCGGGAGAGGGCCGTTCAAGCGCTGCCAGCGCCTCACGCTTGATGGTTTCCGGGTCGCTTCCCACGAGGCGGTTGGTTCCCTCGGTCACCGTGATTGGCCGCTCAGTGTTTTGCCTGAGCGTTAAGCACGGAATGCCGAGCACCGTCGTCTCTTCCTGAATCCCGCCGCTGTCGGTCAGCACCAACCGGCTGTTGCTGTACAGATGCAAGAAGTCCAAGTAGCCGAGCGGTTCGGTTAGCACGAGCGAGCGCTGCTTGCGCACTCGTTCGCGCAAGCCGAACTGCTCCAAGCGGTCGCGCGTGCGTGGGTGGACGGGAAAGACGATCGGCAAGCGTTCACCGATCACCTCGAGCGCGTCGAGGATTCCCGATAGCGTCTCTTTGGCGTCTACGTTTGACGGCCGATGCAGGGTCATCGCACAGAACTTGCCAGGCTCGAGACTCAGACGCTCGAGTATCTGCGAGCCGCGCGCCCGCTCCAGGTTTCGGTAAAGCGAATCGATCATCACGTTGCCAACGAAGCGAATCTTCTCAGGCGCCGCTCCTTCTCGAAGCAAGTTTTCGTTCGCGTCCCGAGAAGGCGTGAGCAACAGATCCGCAAGCGCATCGGTGACGACTCGGTTAATCTCTTCAGGCATCGTGCGGTCGCGGCTTCGAAGCCCGGCCTCCACGTGCGCAACTCGCACCAACTGCTTCGAGGCGACGATGGCAGCGGCCATCGTCGAGTTCACGTCGCCGACAACGACAACCCAGTCGGCCGGATGCTTCAACAAGACTTGCTCAAAGGCGATCATAACGCGGGCAGTCTGCGCGGAGTGAGAGCCCGAGCCGACTTCCAGATTGATGTCGGGGCGCGGAATCTGGAGGTCTTCGAAAAACGAGTCGCTCATAGACTCGTCGTAATGTTGACCAGTGTGGACGAGCAGGGGCTCGATTCGAGCCGGGCGGCGGCGCATCTCATCGATTACCGGCGCGATCTTCATGAAATTTGGCCGGGCGCCGACGACGTTGATTATTCGGAGCATCGCTATTAATTCAGAGTGTTGAACTGAAACTCGGCAGGAAGTCTAACGTTGGCGTGTTGGCCGGCACAAGGTCAGTGCCTTGAAACACGAAAGACACCGTGAGCCTTGAGGCTCCCGGTGTCTTGTGTTTCAAGATCTCGTGACTTGTCGTCTTACCGGCGACCGCGATGTTTGAGCAAGTAGAACAACGCACCGCCACCGCCGCCGATTAGAGCTCCCACACCCGCGCCTTTTCCGCCGCCCGCGATCGCCCCGATGCCAGCGCCAACCGCCGCCGGTCCTGCCACGGTAAGAACGAGATTCCGTGTCGAGTTGCGCCGGCCGCGAGAATACTGTCCGTAGTCAGAGCGGTTACCGTAGTACGGCTGCGAGTAAGTGCTGCCGTAGTATGGCTGCGCGTAATAACGCTGACCCGCAACACCGCGAGACGGGTATGAACTATAGGAGCGTGTATTGACCGAGCGATTGCAGTCTCTTCGGTAACGCTGAGCAAGCGTCTCAGGTGCGACTGCCAGGGAAAGGAAAGTAACGGCAAGGACTATTGCTGCGATTCTCTTTGACATGTGTAGCCCTCCTGAATGTCTTGGAATTCAGTGGTGCAGCCGCAACTCGGATGCCAGCGGGAGACGCAACGGCCTTCTCGCCAATTCCGCAAGAAAACACGCCGCAATGCGCAGACCGCACCACGCACCTGCTCCATATCGTGTGGACGTTGCCCGATATGCTCACCCTGAACAGAGCTCGGGTCGTACCAGCCATTGACTTGGCGGCGACAGACTCATAGAATCTTGCTCGTAAGTGGAAGAGTCGTATCGACGGAATTGATTCGTCGAATCCAAACATCACAAACACCCGTGGAGTCGCCAATGAAAAAAGCCCGTCTGGTTGTGCTCGCATCTGTGTGTTGCTTCGCCATTGCCCTGGTTGGATCGAATGCCGTGAACGGCGCCGGCAAAGCATCGTTGACCTTCTCCAAAGATATCGCGCCGATCTTCTATAAGAACTGCGTCGGCTGTCACAGACCCGGTGAGATCGCGCCGATGTCCCTGATAACGTTCAAAGAAATCAGACCCTGGGCGAAGGCGATTCGTGAAAAGATCACCACTCGCGAGATGCCGCCCTGGCACCTCGACTCTCAATACGGCAAATGGGAGAACGACCGGCGGCTGACCCAGAAGGAGATCGACGCGGTCGCCGCGTGGATTGACGGCGGAGCGGTAGAAGGAAACGCCAAAGACCTGCCTCCGCTTCCCAAGCTCGCAAGCGGATGGCAGATCGGCGAACCCGACCTCGTTTTCCAGATGCCGGCTGAGTTCACGGTGCCAGCCGAGGGATCCGTGCCTTATCAGTACTTCACGGTGCCGACGAACTTCAAAGAAGACCGCTACATTCAGGCTCTCGAAGCGCGTGCCGGAAACCTCTCCGTCGTGCATCACATCGTGATGTACGTGCGTGATCCGGCGGAACAAGCTCGCCAGCGCGGACAGGCGCGCAAGTTCAACATAGGCGATGGAATCCTCGGCGCGCTCTCACCGGGACAGACTCCTTTTGTCGCCAAGCCCGGACAGGCGAAGCTGATCAAAGCCGGCTCGCAACTGGTCTTCCAGATGCACTACACGCCGAACGGAAAAGAAGCCAAGGACCGCTCGATCGTGGGATTGATTTTCGCGAAGGGTCCGGTCGATAAGATCGTGAATACGAAGGCCGCGTTCGATGTGAAGTTCGCGATCCCGCCGGGCGCTGAGAACTATGAGGTAAAAGCTGTTTACGAATTCGAGGAGGACTCGCACATCATCAGTCTGATGCCTCACATGCACCTGCGCGGGAAAGACATCACGTATCGGGCGATCTATCCCGATGGACACTCGGAGATCTTGCTTTCCGTTCCGCGATACAACTTCAACTGGCAGGTTTACTACTATCCGGTCAAGCCGCTTGCCGCGCCGAAGGGCACTCGCATCGAAGCTGTCGCGCATTACGACAACTCGGCAAAGAACCCCCGCAACCCGGACCCGGCTAAGGAGGTCAGATTCGGCGAGCAGACCTGGGACGAGATGATGAACGCGTTCTTTGATTTCACGGTGGACAATCAGAAGGTGGGAGGAGAGCGCGCGAAGACCGGCTCTCAGAGATGAGCCACTGATCGATAGAGTGTTGTTTAAACGAGAAGGCTGCTCGCAAAGAGCAGCCTTCTCGTTTGAGGTATGGTCGGCGCGCTAGTGCGGATCTCACTTCACGTCGAACGAGCCAGTCAGAACATCCGTTCCCCATTGGACTCTAAACGCGACTTTGCCCTTAGCGTCGGCAAGCGAGATGGTCACGAGATCAAGCGAGTCGGTCGCCTTATCGAGCTTGAGTGGGGTTTGCGCAATGAAGCCATCGGTGAGCTCGGGCTTGCCCCAGATGCCGGTCTTTGGGTGGAAGCAAAGCAGCCAGTTGCTGCCGCTCTTCTTCGCCCAGAGCGTGTACTTGCCTGCCTTCACTTCCGTTCCGCCCACCATCAGGTCGCCCGACGTCTCGACCTGAGTGGCCTGGTTCATACCGAGTCGCCATACCATCCCGTCTTTCGCCTCTCCCAGTCTGCTTTCCTGGCCGTGCAGACTCGGGCGTCCGTAGTCGATGGTGACCTGCTTTCCTTTGACGGTTACTTCGGCTTTGCCGCGGTTGCCTTGAGCAAATGCAATGGCGGCGAGTGCGCAGAGCATTGCTGCGCAGAGAACGAGCTTCTTGAAATTCATCTTTGAGTATTCCTTTCGACGAGTTTGCTTGGCACTACCGGAATGTTATCTGCGAGCGCGCCCATCGGGCAAGCGGCAGCCAGACAGTAACCTGCTAATGACCCGACAGAGGAGGCGTGCGTCACTTCGGACACGCTGAACGAAAGCGAGATGAACACAAAGAGCCGAGAGAGGTTGTGCAGGACTTCGCCTGTTGGATAGAGGAGCGGGCTTCAGACTCTAAGGACGCTTCGGCTGTGGAGCTTCCTTCGGCGGCGTGTATCGAAGCTCGTAGTCCGCCACGCGCTGGCAAGGCTTCAGTTCCATCGGTGTGTTCGCGGCTTGCGCCAGGCGGTGCAAGCCGGCCCTGTGCGTCGCGTTCCACGCCAACGGTCGAGGCGACCTTTGCTTTGCTTCTTCCTCTGAACGCTGTCGAGCGACTAACAGGTAACGGCCGGGCGCGATGTTCGTGAGCTTGAACGAGCCGTCGCTTTGAATCTCCGCATCGAAAAAGCGCAAAGTATCGTTGGCGGCATCCGGCTCCGCCGGTACCAGATGAACGCGCAGACGATCCGGCAGCGACGCGCCTTCTTTGTCGGCAACCACTCGTCCGCGAAGCGAGGCGGCCCCCTCGCCAAGCACCACTCTGATCCCGTTGATCCGTTGACCTGGCCTCACAGCAATTCCGCTGTGGCTGGCATCCACCGGGCTGTTACTCGGACCGGGAACGGTGACCGCGCGCACGTACCAGGCTTCGTCCACAAACCGTCTGGTGTCGAGCAAATAACGCCCCGCTGGGAGCCACTGGAATAAGAAGTCGCCCTTGCTGTCCGGCGCGTTCACAGGTGAGGCGTAACGGGAAGAAGGGTCTGAGCTGTCTGTTTCGTCTGTCTGAATAGTGATAAGAGTCTCTTCAATCGTGGGCGCGCGCGTGGTTTCACACTTGAGGTTTCGGGTTGCTATGTCGAGCGTCAAGCGCCCGGCTATTGAGCCAAACGGTACGAGGCTGATTCCAATCCCAGTAACATCGTGACCCCTGATCTTGACTGGGACGCGCTTCGAGCCAGCTCCGTCATCGCTCTGGTAAGGACCGCGGCGCGCGGTTACGTAGTAGTCGCCATCAGGCACCCCGTAGAAGGCGAATGACCGCTCGCTGCCTCGCGGCTGAAGGGAGGCCTGCGCTTCCAGAGTATCGTTCGCGGCGCGAATCAACAGCACACTAATACCGACTACGAACGGGTCCGTCAAAGAGGCGTCGGCGATCGTGCCGCTGACTGCGTAGCCATGCTCTCCGCGATACCGGATGTCGATGCCCGTGGCTTCAGCGCCGTCTTGAAGCGAAACCTCGGCTGCCGTGTCACGTGTCGAAGAAGGGTAGTAGGTTGGAGCGTCGTCGCCGTATCCGGTCTGCATCAAAGAGCCCGCGGTCCTCGAAGCCGCAACTACTATGTACGTGCCGGCGGGCAAGCCAAAAAGTCTGTAGACGCCGCGGTCGTCAGTGTATCTCGGCGGGCCCATCGCAGCGCCGATAGGACGTCCTTGCGTGTCCCGAACTAGAGTCACGCTTATCGGCACGCCCACGACTGGCTCGCCATCAGAGTTCGTCACGGCGCCGGTGATCACAGCGCCCTTCTTCAATGTAAGATTCGCCGTTTCGCCCGGTCTGTAGTGAACCGGGTCGCGCGGGTCTCGTGATAAGACGTAGCCATTTGCCTGCGCCGAGACGCCGTATGAGCCGCGAGGAAGAGCATCAGCCACATACCTGCCGGCTTCGTCTGTGATGACCGTTCGGCGGACCGCTTGTCTGCCCATGCCGCCGACGAAGACCCTGACGTTCGGCATGGGGCGGCCGCTCTCATTGACTACGCGACCGGTGATTGAGCCTGCGCTTCGCTCAGCAGGCTTTTGCATTCCTGTTGGGTTGGTGGTCTGGCCCACGCTAGTCATCCCGGGCCTTGCTGAGGCTGTGAGAAGCAGGATGATTGTAAAGAGGAGTTTGTGTTTCAATTCAATTCCTCGAAGGCGGCCGCGCCCAGGCTATTGATTCTTTTCGTTCAGGTCCACGACCATCGTGACCTGCGTTTCCGCACCGTTTGTCACCGTGACTTTCTGCTTCACAAACTTCGGGCTCATTTGGGAACTGCCACTGACAGGTCTGACTTGAAAAGTGAGCGAGAGCTCGTACTCGCCGGGAAGAAGCCCGTCGACGGCGAATTTGCCGCGCGAATCAGGAACCGGTGGCCTCCTATATTGTTGAGGCTGATTGGTACCGGCTCGTTGTAGCGAGAGGAACATCATCGCGCCTTGCGGTATCTCACCGCCTTCAATCTGCACCTGCCCGCGGATCGCGCCGGTCCCGTAACCAAACACAACCTTGACTCCGGAGATCTCTTCGGCAAGGCCGACTTCGATACCGTTCTTTAGCTCGACTCCGTCGCGCTCCACGCGGACGAGCGACAGGCCCTTTGGGGCTGGGTACATAGACAGTCTGAGGTTTGCAATCCCGCGCGGCAGCCCCGCCGAGCGGAAGGCGCCGTCGGGAGCGACGGTAACTAACCGGCCCACGGGAGCGACGTTCAGTGATCCGGAACTAACGCTTAGCCGCAAGTCTGAGAGGCGGGGCGCCCCTCGCTGACTCGCCGCCCCTTCGATGACCACGGTGCCGCTGATGCTCGATCCACGATGTACCTTGATTTCAATTCCGGCGACGTCACTGTCGCTGACTGTGAAGGTCGCTGTGTCGCTGTACATCTCACTTTCGGTTGATGGAAATGCGAATGCGGAATACTGCCCAGGCGCTACCCCATCGAGCCGAAACTCTCCGCGCGCCCCGGAAGTGGAATTCGCGAAGCCCGTTGAACTGCGGCCACCCTCGCGGTCCATCCAGCCGTAGCCGTACTGCAGTCCTATTAATGGCTTGCCGGTCGCAGCGTCGTTTATTCGGCCGGACACCGAGTAAGCCTTCGAAGCGCGCCCGAGCACTATGTCGACGCCGGTGGCTTCACTCCCGGCGGAGACTTCGACCACGGTAGCCTTCGCCTCATCGGCTACATCTGGGTGATAGGTGAGCGGATAGTAAGTGTTCCCGAAACCGATCCGGGCTGGCGGAGCGTTGGTATCCACCCCTACAGATACGATGTAGCGGCCCGGGAGTACACCGAACAGTCGATACACCCCGCGGTCGTCCGTAGTCGACATGGAGCCGTAAGGCATATATGCCGGAGCTTTCCTACCTTGTTCGGTTACTGCGAACAGCTGAACGTTTTCCTGAATGAGAGGCTGGCCTTCGGCATCGCTTACTCGTCCCGTAATCGCCGCGCCCCGGGTCAGGGCAATGTCCATGCCTTCGAGAGCCTCACCGGCGGTTATGTTGATGACCTTCCCTGAACGCCCCATCATGTTATCGGTTGGAGCTACGATGAGAGCAGGGGCGAAGGCTTGAAGAAGATGCTGCCCGGCGGGCACGCCTGTCATTTGAAAGTGACCGTCCCGATCAGTGGTCGCCTTGGCTACAGGCCTATCAATTGGTCCGTCTTCTCCGGACAACAGCAACACCGTTATGCCGCGAGCGGGGAGGCCCGCGATCGTCACGCGGCCCGAGATTGAGCACGTTGGTTCCTTCGTTTGACTCGCTTGAACGGGCGTGCGAGCGGGTACCGTCACCACGAGAGCAGCGATCATCGTCGCTGCCAGGGCTGTTGTTCGCTTGAGTGAGTACATCTATCCTCCGTGGGCGGGAAACGAGAGCATCCAGCTTCGAGCTCAGCTTGTGCACCGAGAATTGTACTCCTCTTTTTTGTTGACAAACCAGAAGAGCCGATCATAATGGGCTCGACTCGGACACTAGCTTCCTGGGAAGCCCCTTCGGACCGATTACACGACAACGGAATGACCCCGCCCATTTGAGGTGAGCCTTGAGCACCACGATTGCACCAACTCAGTTGGATCTTGTCACCGCGCTCGCCGAATCAGTGCCGGACCAGGTGAGCGCTTACTTCCTCGACCTTGAAGGCTTGCTCAGCCGCGTCGACTCCGCGACAACGTACTACCAGGTTCTCGGAGTAGACCGCGCGGACGGACAAGAAAAGATCAAGTCGTCGTTCCAGCAACTGCTCAACTTGCTTTTCCCGCCATATGTCATCGGCAGAACCATGCCCGCCGAAATTACTCCTCGAATCGAGCGTGCATTCCAAAAGGCCTCGCAAGCGTTCGCCGTGCTGGCCAGCTTCGCGAGGAGAAAAGAGTACGACAGCGCACTGCTCTCGATAGCGAACAAGCCGGTCTCTGCCGCCGCGCCGATTGAGAGTCGAGTCAATCAACCGAAGAGCGCTGGTTCCGGCAGCGCCGGTCGCGCCGATTCATCGGCAGTCGCAGCGGAAGGCGATCATCTCACTCTCAGCCGGATGGACCAACGGGGACTGGTGTACCGAGAGTCGCTCACGGCTAAGTCGGGCGACAATCGCCGCAGGTGCGAACGATTCAGGCTATCGATACCCGTCCGCGTTACAGGTCATGATCGACGGAACGGAAAGTGGCACGAGATGGCCCAGACAATTGACGTCAGTCGAACGGGCGTTAGACTTCGCCTGCGCAGGCGGGTGAAGCACGGAACGGTGTTGTATGTAACGCTTCCTCTGCCGACTAAGCTTCGAGCACACGGGTTCGCCGAGCAGAGCTATAACGTCTACACTCTGGTTCGGAGAGTGGAGCCGCCAAAGCAGGGTGTGCGCGCGGTGGGCGTTGAATTCATCGGCGAGCACCCGCCCGCTGGATTCCTTGACAAGCCCTGGGCGGTCTTCCGTCCCAAGAAGTGGGGCGGCAACGACCGCAGGCGGCCTGATCGCCAGGAGCAGGTTGAGAAGGTGAGGATCGAGTACTTCGACGAAAGCATGCACTCGATCTCGCGAGAAGAGGCAAGGACCGAGAACGTAAGCCGCTCCGGTCTGCGAATCTCCGGAACAATGGCCCCGGCTGAGTTCGATCTGGTAATGGTCAGTTGCCCAAGACTGAAGTTCGAAGGCATGGCCGCGCTTCGCAGTCGATACTCAGGGAAAGATGGGCTTGAGCGAATCTGCGTGCAGCTCATAGACAAAGAGTGGCCTTTGCGAAGCTGAGCCCGTTCGATCCACGCGCGTACCTTCTTAGCAGGCATACCTCATCTCCTGCATCGTTGTATCTCAGCTTCGAAAAGCAACGGCGCTTGTCTCGACGCCGAGGGACCTTGCAGTGGGCACTGGGTATTCAGTATCGGGTGGATACTTAATTGACAATCCCTTGGAAAACTTAGTATACATACCAGCGCTCACCTGAAATTCAATGAGGCAAGTAAACTCTGGAAGGCGGGGACATTCTTCAGCGCGACAGGAACGAGTGGGGCGAATCCATTTTCCGCCGAGTCCAAGGCATATGAGTTGCACGTTTATCACCTCCCCGTTTCTAAATGAACTCCAGAGCGATCGTTCAGAATTGACTGATTCTGGGTCAGGCGATTGGTGATCAAACTGATTGTGGGGCAGCCCATAGGCGGGAACTTGCGGGCAAGGGATTGGCAAGGCGGCCCGTTTTAGCTTTTGAGGACTGCGCCTAGTCCCCGGAGGGATCATGCGAGCAGTACAGCGCGCTCTTTTCGTTGCGGTGCTTGCGTCGGTGACCGCCGCATTGGCAGTGCCGCTAGTGGGGTTGCGGGCTTCGGCTGCTGGCTCAGCGGCTTCGTCGAAGGGAGCCACTGCGCGAGCTGCGGCTGCTAAAGCGTCAGCGGTAA
>JBGQGO010000177.1:0-9902 GCA_041497455.1 Blastocatellia bacterium
AGGGAAAGCGGCGGTCCCACTATCACCCTATCACCCCAGGCGTAAACGCCTGGGCTAGGGAAAGCGGCGGTCCCACTATCACCCTATCACCCCAGGCGTAAACGCCTGGGCTAGGGAAAAGAGGTTTTCAGCAGCCTGCTAATGCCTCACTTTCCGTGAATCACGCTCAGCAGATCGCCGGGAGCGTCGAGTGCGAGGTCAGGCGATGCGGCGAATAATCGTTCGCGGCTCGATCCGCCCCACATTGCTGCCGCCGTTCGCGTTCCCGCCGCTCGCCCCATCATTATGTCAGCCGGACTGTCGCCGATCACGAGGGTCGAACGAGGATCAGCGCCAAGGTCGGCCATCGCGCGCAACACGCCGTCGGGTTCCGGCTTAGGCTTTTCAACATCGTCGCCCCACACCGCGAGACCTATCAGCCGTCGGAGGCCAATCATGTCGAGCTCCAGGTCACCCGCTCGACGAGGCTTGAGCGATACGATTCCGACGCTAGCACCTTGTTCGTTCAAACTCGATAACAGCTCTTCAATACCGTCATAGGCTATCAGGTGGTTGTGATGCGTCGCGTAGTAGTGCTCCTCGAAACTTGCGAACATCTCTTCGAGCAACTCTTCGCCGTAGCGTCTGAGCACTTGGTGAGGCGTGACGTTCCAGTAGTCGCGAAACTCGACTTCGCTTGGGAGAACTCCTGTGTGCCGTTCAATCGAATGAAGGAACGCTGCGCGATACGCTTGCTCCGAGTAAGCAAGCGTTCCGTCGAAGTCAAAAAGAAAGCAATCGAAGTTCATCTCTAAGGAATCAACTTGATCGAGAACTTCGATGTCTCGACAAGCGAGCCTTCTCGCGGCTGCATTTTTTCACCTGCGGCAGTAGGCTGAATGTTGATCAGCGTGCCTTCAACTCGGCTTTCCGTTGCGCCGCCGATCATGCGGCCAGTATTCACATCGACATCAACGTGCGCGGTTCCCTTCCCGCTGGCAATCACGCTAACGTTGATGAATCCTGCTCCGGCATTAAAAACCGAAGAGCCGTTTTGATTGAGCGTGATCGCGCCTTCGATCGATGCAATTCCTTTAGCCAAAGAGGCGAGCTTGTAAACCGTGTTGGCGCCCATCGAAATCTCGGACAGCCTGTCCGTGTACAGATGTCCCCGCCCAATGGCCTCCCACGATCCGCCGACGGCGACGTCGCCCGCTGGGCGCCATCTTGCCGTGCTGAAAAGGAGATCGGCGAGCGCCAGATAGCCCCGTGATTCCGGGATCGAGCATCTCGACAAATACCCAGATGGAGCTATTGCGAATTCAATCTTCTTTCCCGCAACCTCATTGGCGCCTGGAGGGCTCACAACGCCGCCTTTGCCCGAGTTGAAGCTTATTGCCTCAACGAGGGCTTCCTGATTGGCCTCGCCTGCTTCGCTCAAACTGAGAGTGCGCACCAGGACAGTGGCCGTCAGTTCTCCGCGAGAGGTTCCGCCGATGCCGTCAGAGCCCTTCGGTGTGATGGTAGTCTCAACGGATGCGCTGATAGCGTATCGGCTCTCGTCGCCGGCCTTGAAGCTGGGTCTTAGTGATACGCGATCCTGCGCGACTGCGGCTGCGGCATACATCACTACCGCGAGTAAAGCGAATGCGGTTCTAACTCTCATTATGCTCCTCTTCTTTTTGTAGCCATTTCGTCAGAAGGCCACTTATGTGTGACTGGAGTCGGCGTGCCGTTCTTCAAACTCTCCCATCTTGCGAAACTTGTCATAGCGGCGAGCGATGCGTTCTTCGCACCCGAGATCGCGCACCGACCGCAAGGCATCCGAAAGGCAGGCGTCCAGCAGGCTGGCGGCCTCCTCGTGATTCATGTGCGCGCCGCCGGGAGGCTCGGGCACGATCTGATCGATCAATCCGAACTCGAGCAAGTCGGGCGCGGTTAATCGCAAAGCGCGCGCCGCTTCCTCGGCGTGCGCCTGATCGCGCCAGAGTATCGCCGAGCATGATTCGGGCGAGATCACCGAGTAGATCGAGTTCTCGAGCATCAACACTCGGTCTCCCATCCCGATCGCCAGCGCGCCGCCCGAACCGCCTTCGCCGGTGACGGCCGTGATCACCGGCACGCGCAGCTTGGCCATCTCGCGCAGGTTGTATGCGATAGCCTCGGCCTGGCCGCGCTCCTCGGCGTCGATGCCGGGATAGGCGCCGGGCGTGTCGATCAAGGTGAATACCGGGCGATGAAATTTCTCGGCGAGTTTCATCACCCGCAGCGCCTTGCGATAGCCCTCCGGTTTAGGCATGCCGAAGTTACGGTGCTGGCGCTGCCTGGTCGTGCGGCCTTTCTGATGACCGATAACCACGCAGGGCTCTTCGTGAAAGAGCGCGAAGCCTGCTACCATCGCCGGGTCGTCGCCGAAGCGCCGGTCGCCGTGAATCTCAAAGAAGCCGGTGAACAGCAGCTCGATGTAGTCGAGCGTGTAGGGACGATTCGGATGGCGCGCGAGCTTCACCCGGTCCCAGGCGTTGGGCGTGCCCGGTTCCGCGGTCAGATTGGCTGCGCCGGACTCCTGGAGCCGGCGATGGATCTCATCCAGCGAATCGTCGCCGACCGGGTCCGTGTCCTTCTTTCTCTCTACCATTTCAGTTAGTTCAGAGTTCAAGCTTTAGCTTGGAGCCTGCGACTCAGCAACCTAAAGGTTGAACTCTGAACCCCCGTCGCTCTTCATCTCAGCTTCGAATCTTGACACTCCTCTTGCGCGATTGTTACATTCCGACCGCGCGTTCGCACCGCGCTATCGAGGAGGTTCGGAGCTAATGGCGACGTTCAATCGTATAGAAGTTCCCGCTGACGGTCAAAAGATTACGGTCGAGGGCATGAAGCTCAAGGTGCCCGATCGGCCCATCATTCCGTTCATCGAAGGCGACGGGACCGGCCGCGACATCTGGCGGGCTTCCCGGCGGGTGTTCGACGCCGCAGTCGAGAAGGCTTATGGCGGCAGCCGCCGGATCGTGTGGTACGAGATATTCGCGGGCGAGAAAGCGTTCAACCAGTTCGGCGAGTGGTTGACCGACGACTCCGTCAAAGCCATAGCCGAGTTCGCCGTCGCGATCAAAGGCCCGCTTACTACTCCGGTGGGCGGCGGGATTCGAAGCCTGAACGTCACGCTTCGCCAGGTGCTCGACCTCTATGCATGTGTGCGGCCGGTGCGTTACTTCACTGGAGTGCCCTCTCCGGTAAAGCATCCCGAAAACGTCGACGTGGTGATCTTTCGTGAAAACACCGAAGACGTCTACGCCGGTGTCGAGTTCGCTTCCGAAACCGAGCGCGCGAGAGAGATCATTTCGCTGCTGAACGACAAATACGGCTACAAGGTGAGAACCGACAGCGGCATCGGCATCAAACCCATCTCGCCCACGGGAACAAAGCGGCTGGTGCGCCGCGCGATTCAGTATGCGCTCGACTTCAACAGGCCATCGGTCACGCTGGTTCACAAGGGCAACATCATGAAGTTCACCGAGGGCGCGTTTCGCGATTGGGGCTACGAGCTGGCGAAGGAAGAATTCAGGAACGAGATCGTCACCGAGCGCGAGACATGGATATTGGACAACCGCGAGAAGAACTCTTCGCTCACCGAAGAAGAGAATGCGCGGATGATCGAACCGGGCTTCGAACAGATGTCTGAGAAGCAGCGCGCGGCGGCGGTCGAGGAGGTCAAGACCACGCTCGCGGCGATTTGGGCGACGCACGGCGCCGGCGAGTGGAAGAAAAAGGTGCTGGTCAAAGACCGCATAGCGGACTCGATATTCCAGCAGATCCTGACTCGGCCTGACGAGTACTCGATTCTGGCTACGCCAAACCTGAACGGCGACTATCTGTCGGACGCAGCGGCCGCGCAGGTGGGTGGCCTGGGAATGGCTCCAGGAGCCAATATTGGGGATCGAGCCGCGGTGTTCGAAGCGACTCACGGAACCGCGCCGAAGTACGCCGACAAGGACATGGTCAACCCCTCATCTCTGATCTTGTCGGGCGTGATGATGTTCGAGCACATGGGCTGGCGCGAGGTGAGCGATAGGATCGTCGCCGCTTTGACGAAGACGATTCAGCAAAAGCGCGTGACCTACGATCTTCACCGGCAGATGGAAGGCGCAACCAAGCTCAAGACGAGCGAGTTCGCCTCGGCCATAATCGAGAATTTGTAAGGTTTGTAGTTCGGCCTTTAGGCGGAAGTTCGTAGAAATACTGGTGTGATCCATTGTACGAACTTCCGCCTAAAGGCCGGACTACAAACTCTCCCCGCAGGTCAATTAGCTGGCAAGAGGCGGACCAGCGAACACAGGGCACTGGTTCGCAATCATGGAAAACGCTGCAAAGAAGAGCATCGTCCCGGAGGATTGGGACGACTTCGTCGAATTCATAAGCAAGCATCGGGATGAAATAGCCCACGGGAGCTACGACCTTCGGATCGAAAAGGACTGGGCGAGGGACCTCACCACTGAGGACCTGCTGCTGCTGATCGAGCACTGCCCAAGCTCACGGCTTACAATTGCGTCGGCGACTAAATCGGTTGAAGTTTTGGACCGCCTCGCGCGCGATGCGTCGATCGATGTCAGAGAAGCCGTTGCCGACAACCTCCGCTCAGCAACTGGCACTCTGAATTCCCTCTCAAAAGATGCTGCTGCGGCTGTTCGGATGGCGGTTGCAGAGAACGCAAATGTTTCGGAGGCGGATATAGATCGTCTCGCGAAGGACCCGGTGAATTACGTTCGCTGGGGTGTGGCTCACAATGAGAAGACGCCGTCGAGCGTCTTACAACTAATGATTGCGGACCCCGACTCCTACGTGAGCGACGAAGCGAAGAAGAACCCTAACGCGCCTAAGGGAGGCTTTTGGTCCAGGTTGTTTAAGAAACGGTGAGCGTGCAAGGAGTGGCAACAACCGAGTACTGCTTCTTGTAAACCCGAAGTGGACAGAAGCGCTCAACAAGGAAGTTCGTAGTACGGCCTTTAGGCGGAAGTTTGTACCTTGTCAGTCCGGCCATTGCGCTACAAACTTCCGCCTAAAGGCCGTACTACGAACTCGTCTCGGTTCGAACTCCCGAAAATTTTTGTCGCCATCATTTTCTGATAGTGCTAATCTAACGCGCATGTCACGAAAACTAGTCTTGGGTGGAGCGATCCTGGTGCTGGTGGGCTTGTTCGCGAGTGAAGGGCTTGCCCAGGCGTCCCAGCCGATCTATCTTCAGTACGACGGCTTTGTGAGGAACAAAGACGGGACCTACACGCTGTCGTTCGGGTACTTCAGCCAGAATCACATCGACGTAAGAGTCCAGCCGGGTTCAGACAACAGCTTCCTGCCCGCGCCCGCTGATCGAAACCAACCGGTCCTGTTTGTAAAAGGCCGGCACCGATTCGCTTGCAGCATCGTGGTCCCCGGGGACTTCGACGGCAAGCTCCAGTGGATGGTGCGCTTCGCCGGAAAGACCTATACGACGACTGCCAAAACGCTCGATCCTCTCTACGAACTTGAGCTGGCGAGCGAGAAGCGCGCAACGGCCGGCCTCGACCTGTCCACTGCTCCGAAAGGCGTCTGCGTCAACCGCGCGCCTGCGATTCAGGTGATCAACCCACAAGCGGACGTCAACGCCGGCGCCGACACGCTGGCGGCTACGTCCTTCTCCACGCGATTGGATCGAGAGGTTTCGCTGAGCGGGAGCGTCGAGGACGACGGGTTGCCGAGAGAGAGCAAGTTGGCGATCTCGTGGAAGATGCTCAGCGGCCCCGGGACGGTCACGTTTTCCGATCCGAGCCAGCCTGTCACTCGAGCACGCTTCAGCGCGGTGGGCGTCTACGAGCTCGAGCTATCCGCGACGGACACTGAGCGCACGAACGCGGTGAAGATCAAGGTGACCGTCAACCCCTCCGACGAGAAGAAGTAACTATTTTTTATTTTCTATTTTCGATTTGTCATTTGTTATTGAACCCTGGGCAATAGCAAATGACAAATCAAAAATGGAAAATAAAAAATAGAAAATAGATGCGCGAAAACACGAAGAGGAGAGACCCTCTCAAAGGAGCCTCTCCTCTTGAATTCGCCGCCGATGCGGTCCGCTGTTACTGTGGGTTTCCGCTCGCCGCTGCTGTTTCCTTCGGCCGGCCGCTCTTCTGTTTCTGCAGATCCGCGTATTCCTGATCGCTGATGTAGTAGAAGTCAAGCCAGCCGATATTCATCTCATCAACGGTCCGGTCGCCCCAGCCGATGAAGGCCGTCGGATCAGGATTCTCCTTGTTGCCGGGCGAGTTGTCGTGATACGCCGTCATGTGGAGGACGGTGCCCTTGGGAAGCGTCGGCGGGTTCTTGTAGGGATAGGTGATCTGCCAGGTCCATACGAAGTGCGCGACATCCGTCAGCAGCTCCACCTCGCCCGTCGGAAGAATCGCCTCGAGCGTCATCCGCTTTCCGCGATAGTGCATATGTGGCTGGAAGCTCACGAGCCTCGCGGGCTCGTCGAGACGAAAGTAAGCATCACTTCGAGCGTTAGCTTCGCCCGGCGGGATCGCCAACGTCGCCGGCGATGAGATGCCTTTTGTCGAGATCAAGTACTTCGGCGTGTAGCCCTTCGGGAAGAACTTGATTCCGAGTTTCGCGTGTTCGTTGACCGGCTTCTCGCCGTTAGGGTGATAGTGGAAGCTAAAGCGGAGCTTCGACCCCGCCTTCAACAGCTTCGCCGTGCCGTTGGTGAAGATGTCGCCGGCGTTACCCCTCGCATACTCAGTGAGGAGCGAAGTGTTGTTAGGCCGCCCGCCAGTGCCGGGGCCACGTCGCGCTTCACCAAGCACAACGCCGGTGGCGGATTCGCTCTGAAGCGCAAAGATGAGGACGTGGTGAAGGACCTTCGGGTCCTCAGGGATTACCTGCATCCACTTGATGTATCGGTCCTCGGTAAGACCGGTGGGAACATCGACCTTGGGATACTGATCCGCGGCGACTCCCGGAACGTTGAACCCGGAACTTGTCACGACCAGGTCCGGTTCCTCGCCGAACACCCACGTGTTGGCCGGCGGAAACGTGCGCGGCGGAGGCGCGTCTTTGGGATCGCCCTTTGGCGCGCCGCTATCCACCCACTTTGTAATCGTAGCGATCTGCGCGTCGCTCAGCGAAGGATCGGGATCGTACTCGCCGACGGTGCGGTCAATGTGCCAGGGAGGCATGTACCGCGTGACCACTTTCTCTTTGATCGAGCGAGCCCACGGCCGGGCGTCCTCGTAGGTCAGCAGCGACATCGGCGCCATTGTTCCGGGCCGGTGACATTCCTGACATGACTTCTGGAGGATCGGAAGGATGTCCTTGGTGAAGGTCGGTTTCGCCGGGATCGCGCTCTCGTTTGAATCAGCGGCCGCAGGAATAGCAATGGCTGCAACGGCGAGTGCAAATGCCGCGACGGCTGCGAGCTTCCACGTGGATTTCATATCAGACTCCTCCTGGAGTGGGTGTCTGAGCCTTGTAGACCTGGGCCACTTTAGCACTAAAGGGTGGGCAAGTCTAACAGATTCTCTTTCGAAGACACCTTAATACAGTGTTCAGGACTTCCAGATCGCTAGGCGCAAGACTTGGTGCGAGGGGGGCAAGCGGTCGGCAATAAGTGTGAAGTGTCCCAGGTTCCGTGTAGCCAACCCATGTCCGTGTGATAAGGCCGTTGCGGCGATAAACACGTCGCACCAATGCTTGTTGCGATCTCCTTGAGAAAGTCGGGCAAAGATATAAGCAGCTATCCTGGCAGCCTGTTCGTCAAGAGGCAGGACTGCACACTCTTGGATTAACTGCTCCGTTTTGGCGAGGTCGAGTCTTGTGCGTTCATTGTCTCCCCCAGGCTTTGACATTTTCTTCTCAAATCCGTTCAGAGCCTCGAAGACGTTTATTGACGCTAGTGCGGGCAGGCGGTTGAGCCGTGATACGTAGCTCCTAAAGGCTTGTTGAGTGTAGGCCTTGCCGAACCGCCAGTCGTTGAGTATGTCAGTGTCGAGAACAAGCGAGGTTTCATCGAGGACTTGGCCAACAGGCATTCTATCTTTCTCTCTGCCGGGGTCATTCCATCAGAAAAGCCCGTTCGTCAAGTTCCGGGCGCGCTGTTACTTCTCTTTTTTCTTCTTCGGTCAAATCAGCCAGAGTCGAAGCTGCCAAAGCATTGTAGCGGTCGGCTAGACACGCATTGAGACGCGGTTCAAGGTCAATCAATGCCTGAATACTCGGGTGCCATGCCGGCTCCGGTAATCGTGGCGAGTTCTTCAAAGCTACTATTCCCTTCCCACTCAGCGGCCTAACTATCACCTCAACTGGATGACCGTCATTCCGGGCCAGTTCGCTGCGCACAGCGGCGAGATTCTCGAAGACCGCATCATCCAGGAATAATTCTTCCTCACCAAGGTCGATCGTATGTCCAAAAAGCTTCTTAGCAACTCGCGTCGGTCCCAACTGCTGACGAGTTGGCAGGTTGTCCTTGGGAAACAGCCCAAGGCTGTCTAGAGTTGCCGGTACATGAACGGTGACCGTTCCAATCGGCCAAACAAAGGAGCGAAGTACTATTGCGTGATATATGTATGCGATCGTCTCAATGTCTTCTCCAGAGTAACTCTCCGGTATGGAAAGCTCTAGCCCGGTTGCGCGCTCTATAGCCATAAGCCTAAAGGCGGTCTGCCGCATTTGCAGCCTTTGGCTTACGCGCTTAAGTGACAAATCGAAACTCTGTCTTAGGTCAAGTCCGATTGCCGGAATCTGCAGATATGTTTCGCCGGAAAGACCTAGGAGTGCGAAAAGGGTCGAAGTGATGAACTCCGCACGAGGCTTATCTTCGAGAGCTCTTATGTCAATGGAAACTTCATCAATATGGAAGACATCGGTCAGCGTACCGAGGAGAGTCATCGCAATAATTGCGTCGTTGCTAAAGCTCGTCTGTAGCGTCACACGTCCGGGGTCTTTCCCCAAATGAAAATCCGTGATGGGGGCCGCAAGGTGCAAGCCAAAATCAGGGAGACTCAAATGGAAGAGTGCCTCAGGATCAACGTCGGGAAAAGGGATTGACAACGCTGCGGCCGCAACAGACGCGATTATCGAGGGCTGATACGGTGTGACAAGCTCAGCGACCGAGGGGTCGATACCCTTGATACTATACTCTGCAACGACGAGCGCACTCATAGAAACCTCGTGTCTCACACGGGAGTCGTGCCATTGTAACAAACATCAATGCTCGTAGTCCCACGGTTCTAGGCTGATTGATATTTTCAGCCAGACGCGCATGGCCAGCACCTCAGCGAGTGGACATCTGCGCATTCGGATGCAGCGTGAGCTTCTGAACCCGCCAGTTCAAAAGCTCTGCGACGTAGACTTCGTTCTCGGACGGACAGGCGATCTCGTGGATCCAGCCGAACTGCTTCGGTTGCTTGCCCGACTTGCCCACCACCCCGAGGACCTTGCCTTCAAGCGTGAGCTTATACAATCTGCCCGGATATGCGTCGGAAGAGAAAAGCACCTGATTAGGCCCGGGCGTTATGCAGATCGCCCAGGGCGCTCCGTTTTGCGCCGCGGCGCCCTCGGGCGAAGGCATGTTGCCCTGTGCCGGACGTGTCGCCGGATCGAAGGGCACATCGATCGTCATCGCGCGAATGAATGTTCCGTTGGGATCGAACACCTGAATGCGCCGGTTGCCGCGATCCGCTACGTAGATGTTCCCTTTCGCATCCGAAGCGATGCTGTGCGGCGTGTTGAATTCGCCGGGCTTGGTTCCGCGATCGCCCCACTGCTTCACCCAGGCGCCGGTCTTGTCGAACTTGGCCACGCGAGAGTTGATGTACCCGTCGCTGATGAAGATGTTGCCTTCGGTGTCCCACGTCACATCGGTCGGCTGCCGGAAGAGACCGTCGACGGCGGGG
>JBGQGO010000178.1:0-9896 GCA_041497455.1 Blastocatellia bacterium
CAGCAGCGCTCGTGTGTACGGATGCAGCGGGTTGTGAAATATCTCTTCACTCGAAGCGACCTCGACCAGCTTACCCAGGTACATTATGCCAACTCGAGTCGAGATGTGCTCGACGACCGACAGGCCATGCGAGATGAACAGATATGTCAGCCCCAACTGCTCCTGCAAATCTTGAAGCAAGTTCACGACCTGAGCCTGAACCGACACGTCGAGCGCCGAGACCGGCTCATCGCACACGATGAACTTTGGATTGAGCGCGAGCGCCCGCGCGATGCCAATCCGCTGGCGCTGCCCGCCTGAGAATTCGTGCGGATAACGGCCGGAATGCTCAGGTTCGAGTCCGACCAGTCTCAACAGTTCGGCTACGCGATCGCGCCGGCCGCGCCGATCGGCGATGCGATGGATGATGAGCGGTTCCTCGACGATTTGACCGACCCTCATTCGCGGGTTGAGCGACGAATACGGGTCTTGAAAGATGATCTGCATGTCTCGCCTGAGCCGGCGCAACTCGTCAGAACCGGCCGTGAGCAAGGCCTGCCCTTGAAAACTCACCTCACCCGATGTCGGTTCGATCAGCCTGAGAATACAACGTCCGGTGGTTGACTTGCCGCAGCCGGATTCGCCAACCAGTCCGAAGGTCTCGCCTTGACGGATGGTGAAGCTCACACCATCGACGGCTCTTACGGCGTCGCCGCCAACTCCGAAGAGTCCCGCGCCTATCGGGAAGTGTTTCGTGAGGTTTCGTACCTCGATGAGGTTTGCGTTGTTATCAGTCATCCTAAAACTTTCGACGAATAAGACCTATAGGACCTATACTTTCATCCGTGGCCGGTTCGCTCCGCATGTGTTCTCGCCGATTCATCGCCGATTCGATCGGACCGAATGCATCGCGCCTGATGCTCATCGTTCACCGCGAGCAGCGGGATTTCCCCCGCCGTACATTCGTCAATCACATACGCGCAGCGGGGCGCGAACTTGCAGCCCTCGGGCAGATGCAGGAGGTTTGGAACAGCGCCTTCGATTGTTTCGAGCCTGCGCAACTTCAAGCCTTCTTCCGTCAATCGAGGCACCGAACGCAGCAGCCCCTCGGTGTAAGGATGACGCGGGTTATGAAATAACTCGTGGACCGAAGCTTCTTCCACGATGTGGCCCGCGTACATCACTGCTACGCGGTCGGCGGTCTCCGCGACAACACCGAGATCGTGAGTGATCAGCAGCATCGAAAGATCGAAGTCGTCTCTCAAGCTTCGAAGCAACTCGAGAATCTCGGCTTGAATCGTCACATCGAGCGCCGTAGTCGGTTCGTCTGCGATGAGCAGCCTGGGTTTGCACGATAACGCCATCGCTATCATTACTCGCTGGCGCATGCCTCCGGACAATTGATGCGGGTAGTCCCTCGCGCGTCTTTCGGCATCCGGGATCTTCACCCGCGTCATCATCTCAACCGCTTTGGTCCAAGCCTGTTTTCGAGGCAAGCGTTCGTGCAGTTCAATCGCTTCGGCGATTTGATCGCCGACGGTGTACACGGGATTAAGCGAAGTCATCGGGTCTTGAAAGATCATCGCGATCTCTCGCCCGCGCAAGCGGCGCATTTGTTTATCGTCGAGCTTCATTAGATCCCGGCCGCTGAACAAGATTTCGCCCGCGGTGATTTTTCCCGGCGGCGGGACCAATCGCATTATCGAGAGACTGGTGACCGACTTGCCGCTCCCCGATTCTCCCACAAGCGCGAGCGTCGAGCCCCGCTTGATATTGAAGCTCACGTCATCTGCTGCTTTGACCCGGCCGGCTCGCGTTAAGAAGTGTGTGCTGAGGTGTCTGACTTCGAGGATGCTGTCGGTCATTTGATTCGCCGGCAATCTCTGACTGGTCGGGGTTGTTCAGTGTGGAACTTCACTCTCTTTGTCCTCTTCAGCATCTTGTGACTCGAACCTGATTCGATCATAGACATCAGCCAGCCGCAGCTCCCAGCCAATCGACTCGATGGTGAAGCTCCGGTCCAGTCCCTGATAAATCTTGTAGCTCCAACTGCCGTCGGGCTGGCGCGAGTAGTGCTCGATGATCGGAGCGGTCTGTGACACAAGCAGATAGTCGGTCAACGTAGGATTCCAAACTTGATAGCGGTGAAACTTCTCTCCACGGTCAAAACTCTCGGTTGATTTCGATAGGACCTCGATGATCACGGTAGGGTTCAATACGACGTCTTTATACTCGTCGTGATACTTCGGCTCTCCGCATATCACGACCAGATCTGGATAAGAGAAGAAGCCCTCGGTAGTCCTAGGATGTCTTGGAGTCGGACCGCTGTGAACCTTTGTGTCTTTGGACCTAACTCGGCAGTTCGTTTCCTTCAATCGAGCATACAGTTCACCACCCAGATTGGTGCAAATGTCGCCGTGCTCTGGACTCTCGCCGGCCATAGCATAGATGCAGCCGTCGATGTACTCGTGACGCTCCTCAGATGCGCGCTCCAACGCGAGATACTCTTCGATGCTGTAGAGCGGTTGTGATCTTCTGCTTGCCATATGCTCACCTCGCAAGATGCTCCCCTGATCTTAACAGATCAGCAGCACCCTCGGGACCAGCCCCCTGGCCGTCTCGCTTCACTCGTAAGTCTCGCCCGTGTACTCGCCAAAAACTGCTCGCAGCCGATCCGAGATTTCGCCGAGCGTCGCGTAAGCGTCAACCGCTCGAACGATGTGAGGCATCAGGTTCTCATCAGTGCGGGCCGCTCGCTCGACTCCCTGCAGCGATTCACTCGCCTCCCGATCATCGCGGCGGGCGCGGACGCGCTCGAGCCGTTCAATCTGCTGCCGCTCGAGTTCAGGATCAATACGAAGCACCGGCACCGAAGTCGCCTCGTCTGAAGTGAATCGATTCATACCGACGACGGTCTGGTCGCCCGACTCGACTTTGCGCTGATACTCATACGCCGCGTGCTCGATCTCGCGCTGAACGTAGCCCTTCTCGATCGCCCGCAGCATTCCGCCCATCTCGTCGATCTTCTGAATGTATTCGGAAGCGAGCTGCTCGATCTCGTTGGTCAGGTGCTCGATCGAGTATGCGCCGCCGAGCGGATCTGCCGTGCCGGCCACACCTGATTCATAACCGATGACCTGTTGCGTGCGGAGCGCGATTCGCGCGGCGTTCTCAGTCGGAAGCCCCAGCGCTTCGTCCATCGAGTTTGTGTGAAGCGACTGCGCTCCGCCAAGCACCGCGGCCAGAGCCTGAATCGTCGTGCGAACGATGTTTACCTCCGGCTGCTGAGCGGTCAACGAAGAGCCCGCAGTCTGCGCGTGAAATCGAAGCATCTGAGATCGCGGATCGCGCGCGTTGAATCGCTCGCGCATGATCCGAGCCCACAATCTCCGAGCCGCCCGGAACTTTGCGACCTCTTCCAAAAACTGATTGTGCGAGTTGAAGAAGAAAGCTATGCGCGGCGCGAACCCGTCTACGTCGAGCCCGCTGTCCACCGCTGCCTGCACGTAAGCGATCGCGTCGGCCAGCGTGAACGCAACCTCTTGCGCCGCGGTCGAACCGGCTTCGCGAATGTGATAACCGGAAATCGAAATCGTGTTCCATCGGGGGACTTCGCGGGCGCAGTAGGCGAAGATGTCAGTCACGATTCGCAGGCTCTGGCGCGGAGGATAGATGTAGGTTCCCCGCGCGATGTATTCCTTCAAAATGTCGTTCTGAATCGTGCCTGAGATATTGCCGGGCGAGACGCCTTGCCTCTTCGCCACGGCGATGTACATCGCCAGCAGTATCGCTGCGGTCGAGTTGATGGTCATCGACGTGGACACCTTGTCGAGCGGAATCTGATCGAACAGCAATTCCATGTCCTCGACTGTGTCGATAGCGACGCCGACTTTGCCGACTTCACCGCGGGACATCAGATGATCCGAGTCGTAGCCCATCTGCGTAGGCAGATCGAACGCGACCGACAACCCGGTCTGACCCTGCTCGAGCAAGTAGCGATATCGCGCGTTTGATTCAGCAGCCGATGCGTAGCCTGCGTACTGCCGCATGGTCCACAGCTTGCCGCGATACATCGTCTCGTAAGGGCCGCGCGTGTAAGGGAACTCGCCGGGATCGCCCAGGTCACGCTCGTAGTCGACGGGCGCGTCAGGCGGCCCGAAAACGGTCTTCATTTCGATGCCCGAGCTTGTTTCGGCCTTTCTTTCGACGCGCTCTTTTGTGCTCATGAGGTCTCCGCTGGTCTTGCTTGATCAGATTAACAAACGTGCGGTTGCTTGCCAAACTTGCGGGTCACGGCGACGGCTGCACAGGCGATGAAGATGAGCAGCGCGCCGGCAAAGACTAACGAATGAGCATCCACCCATTCAGCCGCCGCGAGACCGATAACGTGCGGGCTTGTCAGATTGAACAATACAAATGCCGCCACGAGCGTCGCAGCAATCAATTGCCGCGCTTTGCCCGGAGTCTTCGCCCGGCAGAGCAGGTACGCGACCGGCAAGATCAGGATGACGTAGTGCGCCTTCCAACTAAGCGGCGAGAGCAGTACCAGACAACAAAAGAACGGCGCGGCAGCCGCCAACTCGCTTCGAGCGCGGACGGCCGCGAAAACTGCGAATGCGAGCAGCACTATCGAGAGCAGCAAGGTCGCCGGGTCGGCCGGTTTGCGAGACTCACCTTCGTTCTGCAGCGACGCTCCGTTCGCGTCGTCGGTCAGCCTGGCGATTGCGCCGCGCAGCGATTGATTTCCGGAATCCGCAAAGTCGTAGCCCTGCTCGTTTTTCACTGTCCGGCTCCAGAAGATCTGAAGAGCATCCGGTCCACGCGGTCCAAACGGCAAGAAGCTCATCGCTGTGACCGCGACCAGAAGCGCGGCGCAGGCTACAGCAAATTTCAGCCTCAACTTTGCGATGTGATACAGGAGCAGCAATGCTGGTGTGAGCTTGATCGATACGGCAATGACAAGCGCGACGGCTGATAGTGCTTTACGATCGCGCGCGTAGAGGTATACGTGAGCGACGGCGAGCGCCGCCACCAGGGCATTGACCTGACCCAGATTGAATGTGTCCAACACGAACCTGAGAACTATCACAACCGCGCAGGCGGCGAGCGCTGCCCGCCACGCAGTTGACTCGGAGACGTGTTGGTCCGGCGCGGCGCGTCCTCGTTTGTCGCCGGCAAGACTGGCTGACATCCCCGCAGCGGCGGCAATCGAGGCAGCGCTGATCAGAAACCAAAGGTACGCCGCCACGGGTAACGGCAAGAAGGCCAGCGGGACGATCAGCTCTGCGAGAAGCGGCGGATAAATGTAAGGCGTCCACTCGCCAAGCGAGTGCTGGTATGGGTCGCGACCCGCGATGACCTCGCGCGCGGCGTGGTAATAGACACTAAAATCGTTGCCGTAAACTTCAGGGTTCGTCCCGCTCTTACGTGCGAAATACAACCCGCTCACCAACGCGGCGATACCGAGCACGATGACTACCACGCGCTCCATAGTTGATAAACGTTTTTGGCTCATGCAACTGCACCTTGCGCAGGACCACCAGTAGCTTGCCCGCTCGAACATACGACAGCGCATTCCGCGGAATCACAGGTCTGGAGAGCGGCGGGGTTCAGTGTTCAAGCTTCAGCTTGCTTCCACGGCTTAGCGCTATCGAATCAGCAAGCTGAAGCTTTAACTCTGAACCCCGGCCTTCCAGACCACCAGCTTGGGATTCTCATCACGGCCCTGATCCGCGCGCTTCAGTGACTTCAAGAACCGAAACATCGCTGTTGCGATAAGCGAGCTTGAGCCAGTCCGGCGGTACGAAGGTACTCGAAATCTCACGTTCGAATTGTCCGTAGATTATGTAGCGCACTCGGTGCTCCGCAAACAATTCCCGCTCGGCTTCGTCGGTCATAGCATTGGTGTAGAACGCTGTGACTTGAGCACCCTTCTCGCCACTGCGGAGCGTCTGGGCGTAGTGACCGAGAAAAACACGCAAGCCGGTCATCGAGGGCGCGACATTGCCAGTCAGATAGGACGAGAACAACACCGCATCGGGCTCAGAGTTGGCTCTCAACCAGTCGAAAGCCGCAACCAAATCGGCGCCCAAGTAGCGTCTGGGATCAGTAGACTCTGAGCCGGCTCTTCGCGCTACTATTTGCCCGATGACGAAACCGACATTCGTTAGAGAAGCAAATGCGATGGCGCAGACCAGAAAGACTTTTCTATTCCGCGCCGCAGCGGGTCCTTTGAAAGCTCTGCGCGCGATCCAGAACAAGGCGACCGAGGCCGCAATCGTAAGCGGTAATTGCAAACCTTCGACGAACCGTCGTTGGATGCTCACCGGTGCATACAACAGCGCGGCTTGCACAAGAGCCCATATCAAAAGCAGTCGCCCGTACGGCGCGCGTCGATTCCACATCAAACGAAAGCCGGCGACGGCAAGCGCCGCGACGATGCCGAACCCGAGCGCGTATTCCCACGGCGGCGGCGAGAACGTATCCGTAACCCGCAGCCATTCGCGCAATACTTCGTTTGATCGATTCAGATGAAACAGGTACGCGACCCCTGGAAGCGTACCCGCGCCAAACGCGACGGCCGCGCGGGCAGTTGAGTAGTAATTCACACGCACCGCCTTGCTTCTGTCGTTCAGCCACGGTAACGCTAGTGCCACTCCCGCGACCCCACAAACAACGACCACCATGTACGGATGCACCACCGCAAGCAGCGACACCAGCATCCCTGCGATAAGTCCCCGGCTCGTTTTCTTCTCGACAATTGCGCTAAAGAATAGCTTGATCGCGCCACATACTAGAGCTGCTCCGACAGCGAAGTGTACTTGAGAAAACACCGAACGGAACGCGATAGCCTCCGGCAGGTTCAAGTCCGCCGAGCCCGACGATTCGGCGGCGCCAAACAAGTCGCCCCTGTTTTTCAAAGCATAAACCAGCCAGCCGAAGCCGCCTGACATCACATACAGCCACAGAGAGTACTGCACTCGCGTTCGAGACTTTATTACGGTGCCAGCGACGGCTCTCGCGACGATCAAGAGCACTAGAGCAGCTAGCAGTCTTGCAGCGTGAAACGTCAATGCTATGGGAATATGAGTAACACGCGAGAAGAATCCGAGGATGGTCCACAGCGGAAGAAAGAACTCGCAGTGCTGCGACTCAGAGGTGAACGGATCACACATCAACAGATGACCGTCAGCACTCTGTCGCATCCAGGCAAAGTAGGTGAATGTGTCGTCGTACGCAGTCAACACTCCGCTGAAAGCGTGCCCTGTAGGCGTGCGCAGCGCGGCGGCAACGTATGGAAGCGTGGTTAGAACGGCGAGCGCGAGCCAGATAAGCCAAACATCCCGGAGGGCCGCAAAGGCGAAGACTGATAGGCGCGAGATGAACGACTCTCCCTCATCCTTCATCCTTCCTTCTCCGCTTACAGACTCGAAACAAACAGGCGCGAGTAATAGTAAAGCACCGGCGCGCAGAACAGAATGCTGTCGACACGGTCAAGCATGCCGCCATGGCCCGGCAAGAGAGTGCCCGAGTCCTTCACGTTGGACCCGCGCTTCAACAAGGACTCCGCGAGATCTCCGAACTGCCCGATCACGCCTAAAGCCGCACCGAGCGCCAAAGCGTGAGCGGCCGGAATCTCGGGGAAGAAGGCCAGCTTGCAGAGGAGACCGCTAACGACCGCCATCACGAACCCGCCGATCGCTCCTTCAATCGTTTTGCCGGGGCTAACACGCGGCGCAAGCTTATGCCGGCCGATCGTGCGCCCGGTATAGTACGCTCCAGTGTCGGTCATCATAACTATGGCGAAGAACGTGGTGAGAAGCTTCGAGGCAAGATGAGGAACCGGCGTGCCCGGCGCTGTGTCGGCGATCATTCGAACTCCGACCAGACAACCTGCCAGCAAAGCTACGTAGATCACGCCGAATACGGTTGCTGACACCGATACCAACGCCGTCTTCATGTCGTCCGGCTCAAAGATCGCTGCTGCGAGCGACCAGATCGACAACGCAGCCACCGCCGCCACGGTCAGCGCCGGTTCTTCGAATACGAAGCTCGCAATCACCACCAGCGCGGCGGCGTACGCAGGAAGAGTTTGAGGCTTGCAGCCGGCCTTCGCTGCAAGGCTGTGGAACTCGCCCAGTGCTAGAACAATGGCGGCCGCCGTCAGAGCCACGAAGTAGTAAGGGGACTGGCTCCAGACCGTGTAGAGCAGGATTGGAAGGGCGACGACGGCGGTGAGAATTCTCTTCATCACTCATTTCATGTTTGCAGCGATCAGCGAAGTCTTCGCACCGGGTTTCACGTCGCCATATCGCCGCTCACGCTTCTGATACTCGACGATGGCCTCGAACAGGTTCGCGCGGCGGAAGTCAGGCCACAGCACATCGGTCACGTAGATCTCGCTGTATGCAATCTGCCAGAGCAAGAAATTAGATACGCGCATTTCGCCGCTCGTGCGGACTAGCAGATCTGGATCGGGAAGGTCTTTGGTAGATAAGTGCTGCTCGATGTCGAATTCGGTTATCTCTGAAGGGTCGCGGCCCGCGGTCAAGCATTCGGCGACGATTTCGCGGCAGGCCTCAACAATCTCGGATCTCCCGCTGTAGTTTAACGCCACCGTGAGCACCATTCCCGTGTTGGTGGCGGTCTCGCGCCGCGCGCGGTCGATCTCGCGACTGACGACGCCCTCGAGTCCCTGCTCACGGCCGATCGTCTGGAAGCGGATGTTGTTGGCCTTGAGACTGCGGACCTCTTTGCGAAGAAACTCGCGCAGCAATCCCATCAACGCTTCTACTTCGAGCCTCGGCCGCTTCCAATTCTCAGCCGAGAACGCGTAGAGAGTCAGGTGCGAGATGCCCAGCCTCGCCGCGGCTTCTACGGTTGCGCGAACGGCCTCGGCACCCGCGCGATGCCCGGCGACTCGCGGCTGATTTCGGCGCGCAGCCCAGCGGCCGTTGCCGTCCATAATGATTGCTATGTGCGAGGGGAGTCTTTCGGAGTCGATCTGCCTTAGTAGGAACTCGTCTACGGAACCGCTTTCGATGACGCTCTCAAACTCTCTAAGGATATTAACGCTCATTATTCTTCGAAGCGATGAGTGATAATGACGAGCAACAGGGGGTACTCGGCACTCGTCAATTTAATAGTTCACTCGAACCAAAGTCAACCCGTTGGCAGGAGCGGAAGGACCCGCGTTTGCGCGATCAAGGCTCTCGAGCGTTTCGGCTACGCTCGCCGCTGTTCGCTTCCCTCGACCCACTTCGATCAGTGTTCCGACAATCGTCCTCACCATGTAGCGTAGGAAGCCATCAGCCGACGCAATAATCGAGATCTCGTTCGCATCTTGTCCGATATCCAGCGCAAACAGCGTGCGAACATGGTCTTCAGCGTCAGAGCTTGCAACGGTGAAGGCGGTGAAGTCGTGCGCGCCAATAAGCGCGGCGGCCGCGCGGCGCATCTCCTCAAGGTCAAGCCCAGAGCGATAGTGATGAACATAGCGATAGACAAACGGACTGACCACTTCACCCGTCCATATGCGATAGCGATAGGTCTTTTGCGTAGCCGAGTAGCGAGCGTTGAACGCATCCGAGACGGCCACGACTTCCTGGACGCGAATATCCCGGTCGAGATTGCCGTTTATAGCGTCCCGCAACAAACGGGGTTCGAAGTCTCGTTCAACGAAGAAGTTTGCGACCTGGCCTTCGGCATGTACGCCCGCGTCGGTGCGTCCTGCACCGTAAACGGTGACGGGGCGATGATCAAGAATCGAAAGCGCTCTTGTGAGCTCGCCCTGAACCGTGCGGCCATTCGGCTGCATCTGCCAGCCGTGATAGTTCGTGCCGTCATATTGGATTGTGATCTTGAAGTTTTGGATCACGCCTCACTTCTTGAGTCCGCGGCTGCCGGGTTTGATAGGC